>JAIVHC010000252.1 GCA_020201305.1 Geobacteraceae bacterium | reverse complement strand
GCACAAGATTACAGTGGAAAAATTGTTTTCTAATTCCCAGGCTTTGCTTCTGGATATCCGTACTCACGAGGAGCAGGCAAGTTTGCCCTTATTGTTCCCGGGACAGGTTAACAGCGTACATATTCCACTCAATGAGTTGCCGATGCGCCGGGAGGAGGTCGAGCCCCATGCGCTGGTGGGGATATTCTGCCCCCACGGAGTGCGTGCTTCGATAGCCTACACCTATTTGCGCGCCCATGGGTATGGTAACGTTAAAGTTCTGGACGGAGGCTACGCAGGGATAACGGAAATGGCGCGTCCTAGAGTGGTTCTCGCTAGTATGAGCCGAAAGGGTTAAACAGATATGAAGCATTCCTAGTTTATGAGCGATACAGTCCCGATCTGTTTTATCGAGCCGTTTAAGATGATGCGCCAGATTATTTCCGAGGGCATAGAAGCCGGTGAGATTCGGAACCAGGATGTGTATGTGGCGGCCATCTCTTACACCGGGGTTATTATGCGCGCCATTGAACTCAAGTTGTTGTGCGTTGTAAGTAACGATCTGCATGACCTCGCCCCGGATCTGCTCCAGAATGCATGGCCCGCGATTAAGAGCACCTTATTTGCCTCTACTTTTTTATTGTTACATGCTTGACTGTAGCTGTAGCTGTGGATGTGAACGGAATTGTTGACATTCACAGGTACTAGAATATATTCTTACCGTCTGTAGTGCCCTGGTTTCAGGGTTTTTTTGTTTCTGGTTCAATGTATGATGCTTTCGTAGAAAGCACAAAATTAGATGGCTAAGCAAAAAGCGCCAAATGCAAGGCGCGTGATTGTCGAGCAATGAGGCGTACTTATGTACGTCGAAGCGGCTAGATGATCACAGCAACGCAGCAGTTGGTGAGTTTTTGCGACGCCATCAATGCATGCATGCAAAAAAGGAGAGGCGATGGGTTTCAAGAGAATATACGGTCTTTTGTGGGCTTTGGTGGCGCTGATACTGGTTCTTGTTTTTGTCCAAACCAAAGATGTGGAACCGCCTCCTGCGGAGGAGGAAAAAGAGCCCGAAGAGATAGTAAGTGTATCGGATAAAAAACGTCGCTTCCTCGACGAGATGGTGCCGGTAGTGGATAAGGTGCACGCCGAGCTGATGCAGCGTTATCGCAACGTGAAAACCTGGCTGGATGAGGACAGAAAGCACAATGCCATTGAAGAGCTCAAGCGGGAATACAAGGCAGAAACGGATGCTGAACTGCTCCGCGCCCTTAAGCCACATCCTCAAAGTGTAGCCTTGGCGCAGGCTGCCATGGAGAGTGCGTGGGGCACTTCACGATTTTTTTCCGAGGCCAACAACATTTTCGGGGTATGGTCATTTAACGCCAATGAGCCGCGCATAGCTGCAGGGGAGCAGCGGGGCGACAAGACCATCTGGGTGCGTAAGTATGATTCTCTGGAAGATTCCGTGCGCGATTATTACCGTCTTCTGGGTCGCAGTAGTGCGTTTAAAGAGTTTCGCGAACTGCGTATGCACAGTACTGATCCCCACGCCCTGGTAGAAAAGCTGCACCGCTATTCAGAGAAAAAGCACGCTTACGGTGAGGAGTTGTCCGCCGTTATCCGCTATAACAAATTCACCCGTTTTGATGACGACCAATCATGACGCGCAACCTTTCTCAGGGTCGGCTTGGCGGGGTGGATCATCAGTAATACGCTTCTTGGTAACCGGGCACGCTGTTAAACCACTCGGGGTGACGGCGTGCCTGCTCTAATGCGCCGTGACAATCTTCAAGGAGGCGCGAGCGGTCCTTGGGGTAGGTTCCGGCGAGGTTGAGGATGTTGGAAACATGGTTGGAGCGCAGGATTGTTTTATGGGGGTTGAGATGCTCTACAACCGTGCAGGCCTCCGCAAGGATCTCCCCATTACTCAGAGGATCAATCAGGGTGAAAAATTTCTCGTTGTGGCGTCTGAAGAGGGTCAGAAGAGAGAAATATGCCGGTGATAGGGCATTAATCCATGCTGCGGTGGCGCGCGCATGTTCCAGAGTGCGGGCCCGCCCTGCGAGACCCAGAATGGCTGTAACTGAAATCTTCATCCCAGCGTTTTGCGCTTTATGGCAACATTCGAGCATAGACTCTGCGGTGTAGCCCTTATTGGCCACTTCAAGGGTAGGGTCATCCCCGCTTTCAAGGCCAAAATAGATAATCCTCAACTTCCGTGCACGCAGCTCTTCGAGCTCAGACGTACTTTTCAGGCGCAGGCTTCTGGGGGAGGCATACGCGCCCACCCGATTCAGGTTGGGTAGCATGGTCTCCAGCGCATCCAGTAACGTCTTCAAACTTTCCTGTGGATAAACCAGGCCGTCTCCATCCCCGATAAACACACGCCGAATCAGACCCAGCTCTTTCTGGGGTATTCTTTCCAATTCCGCCAGAATCTCATCCAGGGGACGAGCACGAAAGCGTTTGGTTTTGTACATTCCGCAGAAGCTGCACTGGTTCTGGCTGCACCCGATCGTAGCCTGTATGATCAGAGAATTGGCTTCCGATGGAGGTCGAAAGACCGGGGGTACGTAATCGAAATAATTGAACATAAGTGAACCTCGATGTTTGATTTTTACTCGCTGTGTAAGTAATGGTTTAAACCGGCTAGCCGAAGTTGCGTGGCCGGGGTGGTGTCTGGGGCGCATATTTCCACAATGCGAGTACAACCCCGCCGATAAATCCGCCGATGTGCGCTCCATGTGCGATTCCTCCCGCACCGGAGGATGCAAACAAAAACGGGAGGATGTTGTCAACAAGGATATAGAAGCCCAGAACCAGACGCGCCGGCAGGTAGATCCAGTCCATCAGGATGGGGAAAAGGAAGACAAAGGTTTTTACCCTGTTGTAGGGAAACCAGACAAAATAGGCCCCAAGTATCCCTGAAATGGCCCCGGATGCCCCCACAAGGGGGACGTTGGAGCCGGGTGCAAAGAGGGAGAAGAAGAGTGTGGCCAGAATGCCGCATCCCAGGTAGGCGAGTAGAAAACGCCCGCTACCGAGGCGGTCCTCAACGTTGTCACCGAATATCCATAAAAACAGCATATTCCCGCCCAGATGTAGAAGGCTGCCGTGAAGAAACATTGAGGTGAACAGGGTCAGCAACGAAGGTTCGGCGGGGCGGTAGCCGTACTGGTACACAAAGCCCTGATATGCACTGAGGTGATCCCATATCTGTCGGAGTTGAGTG
>JAIVHC010000073.1 GCA_020201305.1 Geobacteraceae bacterium | reverse complement strand
TGTGCTGACTCTTGAGTTCGCGGGTGAGGGAAAAAATGGCGTCCAGGTCTGCGGCATTCCAGTCTCGCAGACGCAGAAAATCGGAATTCATCAGGGCAAAGCTCCTTTATATGCTGGTTTATGCCGGTGGCAGTTCTATTTACGTGAAGAATCCGGTTTGTCGCCGGAATAATACTTGTAGGGTGGATTGTATTTGGTCTGTGTATCCGGCTTGAGCATTACCCATAAAAATGCCGCAATGACCAGAGCCGCGATGATGACAGATCCCACTATTGCCTCGGTGGATACGTTTTTCATGGATTATACCCCGCTGAATTGGGCAAAAACCTGATCCAGAACCTCCATGGCGTGGTCGATTTCCCCCCTGTTAACAATCAGGGGCGGGACAAAGCGCAATACCTTGCCTGCGGTGCAGTTGATCAGCAATCCGCGCTTCAGCGCTTCTTGCACCAGAGGCGCGCCCTCGACCTCCAGTTGAAGCCCCAGAATCAAGCCGCGTCCGCGTACTTCGCCACACCAGCTGTATCTGGCGCCGAGTTGCTCCAGGCAAGAGCGCAGATAGGCGCCCATCTCCACACAGTTATCCAGTACCCCCTCATTCTGCAGTACATCCAGGGTGGCCAGGGCTGCAGCTGTCACGAGTGGATTGCCGCCGAAGGTGGAGCCATGGCTGCCGGGAGTAAAGGCGGCGGCGGCTTTTTCTGTTGCCACCATGGCCCCAATGGGGGCACCACCAGCCATCGCCTTGGCCAGGGTCATGATGTCCGGTGCGACATCGTCGTGCTGATAGGCGAAGAGCTTTCCGGTGCGTCCGCACCCGACCTGAACCTCGTCAAAGATCAGCAGGAGGTTGTGCTCGTCGCACATTTCGCGAACCGCCTGCAGGTATCCGGGCGGGGCGACGTTGATTCCGCCTTCGCCCTGAACCGGCTCCAGCATTACTGCGCACACTTCGGGAGTTATAGCCATGCGCATCGCTTCGATATCGCCAAAGGGGATATAGCGAAACCCGGGGACCACGGGCGTGAAGCCCTTGCGCACCGCATCCTGCCCTGTGGCGCTGATGGTACCGATGGTGCGTCCGTGGAAGGAGGCGAGGGCGGTGATTACGGTGTAACGATTGTTGCCGTTTTTTTCTGCACTGTGCTTGCGCACCAGCTTCATCGCGGCTTCGTTCGCTTCGGCGCCGGAGTTGCAGAAAAACACGCGCTCCCCAAAGCTACTGCGACACAGCTGCTCCGCGAGTTCGATCTGGTTGGGGATATGGTAGAAGTTGGAACAGTGGATCAGGGTCTCCGCCTGCTTCTGCAGGGCCGCCACGATCCTTGGATGGCAGTGGCCCAGATTGTTTACCGCCACTCCGGCGAGAAAATCCAGATATTTGTTGCCATCCACATCCCAGAGCCAGCAACCTTTACCCTTGGCTGCCACAATGGGGAAACGTCCGTATGTGGTGGCAATACAGGAATCGCCACGCTCTATCCATTCTTGTGTATTCATGGGTTGAACCTCGCTACTGCTGTGCCTATCCCCTTGTCGGTGAATATCTCCAGCAGACATGTGTGCTCCATCCTGCCATCGATGATATGCGCCTTGGTGACCCCTTCATTCACCGCATCCACGCAGCAGGTTACTTTGGGTATCATCCCTCCGCTGATGGTGCCATCTTCAATCAGAGCGTCCACCGCGTCAACATCAATGGTGGAAATAAGTTTTCCCTCTTTGTCGAGGACGCCCTCCACATCGGTGAGAAGCATGAGTTTTTCCGCCTTCAGGGCTCCAGCGACGCGTCCGGCAACCAGGTCCGCATTGATGTTGAAGGTTTCTCCATTGGGGCCTACACCAATAGGAGCGATAACGGGGATGAAACTGCTCTCCTCCAGGGCGGTAAGCACTTCAGGATTGACCAGGTCCACCTCGCCCACCATGCCCACATCAACGATCTCGGGGGTCAGGGTGTCGGGATTAACCAGGGTCATCTCCAGCTTATGTGCCATGATGAGATTTCCGTCCTTGCCTGAAAGGCCCACGGCGCGACCGCCGGCTCTGTTAATATTGCCGACGATCTCCTTGTTGACTTTCCCACCCAGAACCATTTCCACCACGTTCATGGTTTCCGAATCCGTGACGCGCATCCCCTGGACAAAGTCGGTCTTGCGCCCCATCTGTTCGAGCACTTTGCCGATCTGGGGCCCGCCACCGTGCACTACCACCGGGTTGATGCCGATGAGCTTCAGAAGGGTGATATCATTGGCAAAGCCGCGCTTGAGGTGATCCTCCACCATGGCGTTGCCGCCGTATTTGATAACTACGGTTTTTCCGTAGAAGCGCTGCATGTACGGCATCGCTTCCATGAGGATATTGGCCTTGTTGATGAGTTCCTGCACGGGGCAATACTCCTATGCTGATCCCCGTACGCTGCATACGGGGGGTGGTGTTAAAGAATGAAGCGCGACAGATCCTCGCTCGCGACAATTTTTTCCAGACGCGTGCGTACCATTTCGGTATCTACTTCTATTTTCTGATCCTGGATTTCCGGGGCGTTGAAGGACACTTCTTCCAGGAGCTTTTCGATAATAGTGTGCAGACGCCGTGCGCCGATATTTTCCGTCTGCTCGTTTACTTTGGCCGCGATACGCGCGACTTCCTGAATCGCATCTTCACTGAAGTTCAGCATTAAACCTTCGGTTTCCATAAGGGCGCGATACTGGCTGAGCAGGGCGTTGCGCGGCTCGGTCAGGATCTGGACGAAATCCGCTTCAGAGAGGTTCTCCAGTTCAACGCGAATGGGAAAGCGCCCCTGAAGTTCAGGGATGAGATCGGATGGTTTCGCGACGTGGAATGCACCTGCAGCAATGAAGAGAATGTGATCGGTCTTCACCGGGCCGTATTTTGTGTTAACCGTGCTTCCTTCCACGATGGGGAGAATGTCGCGCTGTACGCCCTCGCGCGAGACCTCGGAACCCTGATTCCCGCCGGGGCTGGCGACCTTGTCAATCTCATCGATAAAGATGATGCCATTCTGTTCCGTACGCTGGCGTGCGAGATTGTGCACCTCATCCATATCTACGAGTTTCTGCGCTTCCTGTTCAGTTAATCCCCATATCTTCGGTGCCGGGCGGGCTCATCACCTCCATAGAGGGCATGGTGGATTCTTCGGTTTCCAACTCCACATAGCGCTGCTCCAACTCTCCCATACGCAACAGGCGTTTCATTTTATCCCGCGTGGAACTCTGTGAATCCTCTGCATCACTCTGCATATCGGAGCTGCCGGGCAGAAGCAGGTCGAGGAGCTTTTCTTCCGCCTGGTCCTCAGCTACGAGACGTTTTTTCTCCGTCTCTTCCGCCTTGACCATGATGATGGCGAGTTCTACCAGATCGCGCACCATGCTTTCGACATCGCGTCCCACATAGCCCACTTCGGTGAACTTACTCGCCTCTACTTTAATGAACGGTGCCTGAGCGAGTTTGGCGAGCCGCCGCGCAATCTCGGTTTTGCCTACGCCGGTGGGGCCTATCATGATAATGTTTTTAGGAGAGATCTCATCGCGCAGATCATCCGTGACCTGCTGGCGGCGCCAACGATTGCGCAGCGCTACTGCTACAGCGCGCTTTGCACTATTTTGTCCGATGATATATCGATCCAGCTCTGAAACAATTTCTCTTGGGGTCAGGTTGTCCATCACAGGGTTTCCATACTTATGTGTTCATTGGTGTAGATGCAGGTCTCTGCCGCGATTTTCATAGCCTCGGATGCGATATCCGCCGGCTTCATATCTGTGTTGCGTAACAGCGCACGCGCCGCCGCCTGTGCATAGGCGCCCCCGGAGCCGATAGCGGCTACGCCATCATCGGGTTCAATCACATCTCCGACACCGGAGATAACCAGGGTCTTATCCTTGTCCGCCACCAGAAGCAGGGCTTCGAGTTTGCGCAATACCCGATCGCTGCGCCATTCTTTTGCCAGAGCTACCGCTGAGCGTGCGAGCTGGCCCTGAAATTCCTGCAGCTTGGTTTCAAACTTTTCAAACAGCGTGAAGGCGTCTGCGGTACTACCGGCAAACCCAACGATGATGGTGTCATTGTGCATGCGGCGTAATTTACACGCCCCGTGTTTCATTACCGTATGACCCAGGGTCACCTGGCCGTCCCCGGCTATGGCAACACCGCTTTCGGAGCGTACCGCCACTATGGTTGTACCTTTAAACATGTAATATCCTGTTGTGCGTTTTGAGGGTGGTTAGCTGTTTCAAGGGGCGAACGCTGTTCGCCCCTCCCTGGCGTTAACGATAGAACGCGTCAGTATCCTACAGCGCCTGCTCTATCACCTCCGGGGCCTTCTCCAGCATGGTATCTATGGCGTTCACATCGGTACCCCCAGCCTGGGCCAGATCCGGGCGTCCCCCTCCGCGTCCGCCGACCATTTCGGCCAGAGGTTTGATGATATCTCCGGCCCTGGTGCGCTCGTGCAGATCTTTGCTCACCGCAACCAGGAGTGCCACCTTGCCCGCGTTGGCGCTCGCAAGCACAATGATCCCCGAGGGGAGTTTGTCGCGCAG
>JAIVHC010000010.1 GCA_020201305.1 Geobacteraceae bacterium | reverse complement strand
CTTGTCCTCACGCTAAACAAAGACTAATCTATCAGCGTAAACAACTCAACCCTTTATTCGACCTCTGAAATAAAAAAATTTAGCTACAAATTTCTGATCATTTTAAATTCAGCCCTTAAATTACACCTGTCCTGATGCTACGCTTGTATGTATGGTCTGGACATCCATTATATGCTAGCATCTTCGTATAACAGTTCACATACAGAATGAATAAGGGTAAATAATGATGGCGTCGCAAAAAGTTCGCCCTTCGGCGTTACGGCGTTTTTTCAGGACCTCGACATACCTGATGGATGCCTTCGTCCCTGAAAAACCACCAGGCCTTGTAGGTCGAAATTTTTGCTTAGCCACCTTATGATTTTTTGCGAAAGCATCAAAAAGCATCAATAATAATCATCTGATCACATTCCGTGTATTTAAATCTGGGGATAACACATATGGGGCATAGCGCCAATCCAGGGGTAACACGTGACACAAAAACACAACGCAAGAATGCGGTCCCGCCACGTTTTGTTGTAATCATGCACAACGATGATTACACTACCATGGAGTTCGTGATAATGGTGCTTTGTGATGTGTTTCACAAGAGCAATGCCGAAGCTACCAGCATCATGCTCACAATCCACACCAAAGGGAAGGCGGTTTGCGGTAGCTATCCGTTTGAAATAGCAGAGACCAAGGTTGAGTCCGTACATCGCATGGCCAAGCAGGAGGGTCACCCCCTGCGTTGCACCATACAACCGGCTTAAGTTACTGAATCGCAAGCCTATACACTGGCCAATACATAAAGGGAACGGATACAAATTGACTTTCAGCAACGAAGTACAGGTAGTTTTTTCTCTGGCGGTACAGGAAGCCCAGAAACGTCAGCACGAATATCTCATCACTGAGCATTTGCTGTATGCGATGCTTTTCAGTGATGAAGCGCAACATGTCATCAACCGCTGCGGTGCAGATGTGGACGAGCTACGCCACTCGGTAAGCACTTATCTATCCAGCGATGTCGAGAGTATACCGATCGAAGAAGAGGACTATGTACCGCAGCAGTCAATCGCAATTCAGCGCATCCTGCAACACACCGTCACTCACTGTGCTGCCGCAGGACGCGAAGAGGTACAGATCGGCGATATCCTCGCTTCCATAATGAACGAGAAAAAAAGCTACGCCACCCAGCTGCTTAAAGCCCACGGTATTGAGCGCCTCGACATTCTACAGGAGATCTCACATGGGAGTGGCGTTGAGTCAGAGCACGAAATCTCTGAGGGAGACGAACGTACCGCAGAGCGCGCGAAAGATAAACAGCGCAGCGCGTTGGAAAGCTTCACCGTTGATCTGCGCGCACGCGCACAGAGTAACGACATTGATCCTCTCATCGGGCGCGCATCGGAGCTGCACCATCATCGGTGCCGGAGCCACAAGCGGCGGAAGCCTGGATGTATCCAACATCCTCAAACCCATGCTCGCGGGGGGCAGAATCCGCTGTATTGGCGCCACAACCTTTGATGAGTACAAACGCCTGTTTGAAAAGGATCGCGCTCTGTCGCGTCGATTCCAAAAGATCGACGTGCATGAACCCTCTGTTGCGGAAACTATTCTTATCCTCAAGGGGCTCAAGAAGCAGTACGAGGAATTTCACGCTGCCACCTTTGCGGATGAGGTGCTGGAAACCATTGCCGAACTCGCCCAACGTCATCTGCACCATCGGCATCTGCCCGATTCTGCCATTGACCTGCTGGATGAAATAGGCGCCAGGCTTCATACGGGCGCAAATACGCGCCACAAAGCGACGGTGCGCGATGCAGAACAGGTTGTAGCCGCAATGGCGCAGATCCCCCGCCGTTCCGTAGCCCACGATGATCGGCAAAATCTGGCGCGCCTGGAAAAACGCCTGAAAAAGAAGGTTTTTGGACAGGAACATGCCATTGAACAGGTGGTTCAGGCGGTGTTGCGCGCCCGTGCCGGGCTGGATCACCCGGATCACCCCATGGGGTCATTTCTGTTTGCCGGTCCCACCGGGGTGGGTAAAACCGAGGTGGCAAAACAACTCGCACGCCAGATGGGGATCGAGTTCATCCGTTTTGACATGAGTGAATACATGGAAAAACATGCGGTTGCGCGTCTCATTGGAGCTCCGCCCGGTTACGTGGGGTACGAGCAGGGGGGGTTACTGACTGATGCCCTTAATAAAACCCCGCACAGCGTATTACTCCTGGATGAGATCGAAAAAGCCCATCCGGATCTAATCAATGTGCTGCTTCAGATCATGGATAACGGCACTTTGACCGACAACAACGGCAAGAGCGCAAGCTTCAGGGATTGCATCATCATAATGACGAGCAATGCCGGTGCACGCGAAATGAGTCAGGCTCCTATCGGTTTTGCCACTGGCTCCACCCGCAGTCCCGTTCCGGCCTTGAACAAGTTTTTCTCTCCCGAATTCCGCAATCGCCTGGATGCCATTGTCACATTTGCCGCACTGGAACCCGAACAGGTGCGCTTGATAGTGGACAAATTTGTCGCCGAGGTTAGACAGCGCCTGCAGGAAAAGCATGTACGCCTGAGCATTACTCCGGCGGGACGTGCATATCTGGCACGCCACGGCTTCGACCGGCGCTATGGAGCGCGACCGCTGGATCGCCTGATTCAGGAGAAAATCAGCAACCGTCTTGCGAATGAAATTCTGTTCGGAGAATTGAAGGATGGCGGCAGCGTTCACATCGGGTGTCGAAGCGATGAGTTGAGCTTCCGTTTCACCCCGGCATCCAAATAGAGAGTAGATACTCCGGGATGCCCGTCTTCAGCTTGAGTCAGAAATTGGCTTTCCCCCCTACCCATCTGGCCGAGAACAACGGTCTGCTTGCAGTCGGGGGCGACCTCAGTCCGGCGCGTGTTTTATGCGCCTACACTCGCGGGATTTTCCCGTGGAACAACCCGGATGAGCCCCTCCTGTGGTGGGCACCGCCGCAGCGCTGTGTGCTGTTCCCGCGCAACATCCACTTAAGTCGAAGCCTGAAGAAAACCCTGCGCAAAAGGCCCTATCGCATAACCTTTGATGCCGATTTCAGCCAATGTATCCACCACTGTGCCCACGCCCAGGAACGGGGAGAGCAGACCTGGATAAGCCGCGAAATGCGGGATACATATATCCAACTGCACGCACGGGGTTTCGCCCACAGTGTTGAATGTTGGGATAAGGATGAGATGGTAGGAGGTTTGTACGGAATCGCACTGGGACAGTGTTTTTGCGGCGAATCGATGTTTCACCGGCGTACGGATGCGTCGAAGGTTGCGTTTGCCGCCCTGACCGCGCATCTGCTCCAACACCACTACAGCATAATCGATTGCCAGATGCCCACGTCACACCTGGTCTCACTGGGCGCGCAGGAGATCACACGTAAGCGTTTTGAACAGACTCTGTCTACGTGCCATATGCGCGTAGAGGGCAGATTCAACCCCGGCACATTCGGAACCGAGGCGGGAGACCCCCTTGCGGTGCTGGAACCACGGAATAGAGGCAAAAAAGAACGCTAACCAGAGGTACGGTTGGCTCGCGGAGTGCGGTAGATCCACCAGTAACAGGCGCCTACACACAGGCCACCCCCGACCAGATTGCCCAGGGTGACACTAAGAAGATTATACTGCCACATGGTTGCCCAATTGAGCTGCTCCAGCACTCGGGGATCTATGCCACACAGCGCTCGCACTCCCTCCAGTTGCGCGGCCATGGCCTGCACCACCGCAAGGCACACCAGCCAATTGCATCCTACGGCGCGAAAAAAGTACTCCAGATTGTGTCCGGGGCTCTGCTCCACTTTGGCGGCGGCTATCTGTACCGCTTTAACCCCGAAAGCCCCATCCAGAATGCCGCTCTGTCCCGCGATCATCCATGCCAGAATCAGCGCCCCGACAAGATTGCCCAGGTAAACCACCCCCCAGTTGCGCAGCATCTGCACGAGGGTTATACGACGTTCCAGCAGTGCAGCACTCATAAGAGTATTGCCAGTCCAGAGTTCGGAACCGGGAATAACCACGAGCATCAATCCGACACTGAACACCGTCCCCACCACAAACTGTTGCAGACCGACCCACGCAAAAGTGCCGGTACCAACAACCGTGGCCAGATGGGCTGCAAACCCGATATATGCCCCGGCGAGACACCCCAGAAGCAACGCATTACGCGTAGAGTGCTGAGTTTTAGCCTGCCCCCAGGCCACTACTTGTTCTGCAATTTCAGGAGGGGTGAGGAAGTTTTTCATACTACCGCTTGCGTTTGCTGAATTTGAAGTTATGCCGTGCCTGTTGTCGCATAAAGTGCTCAACTTCAGCGGCGCTCAAGAGACCCTGCTCCACAAAATACTGGGCGAAGGGTTGCTGACAGCGCTGCTGATAGCGCAAGAGCACCTGAACCTGAAATGGGGTAAGATAACCGTGATGTACCGCGCGCGCTCCGAAGCGCCCCCTGAAGGTGCGCTGGCGGTTGAGGGCATCTACATCTGCATCCCCGAGCCAGCCCCAGCGCCGAGCCAGATCTCCGATAACGGGGCGCTGACGTCGCTGCCATACCAGCGCCTCTATCATTTCCGCATAGGTGATAACCCCCCGGTGGTACAGATACAGCCCCGCTTCGAGATAACGCTTGGGCAACGCAAATTCTTCATGCTCTTCAGGATCTTCCGATGCTGATTGATGTGGGTTATATCTAAAGGAGGTTTCGCGGTCTGCCGGCGTCCAGAGGCGTTTTTGTTCACTTGCAGTAAACCGATCAAGAAGTTTATATGCCTCGTTCACATCGCGGAACAGTTCGGTTTGGCGTTCATACACATCTGCCGGTGCTGCAGTGTGCATGTCGGGATGCATCTGCTTGGCTTTCTGTCTGAATGCGCTCTTTACACCCCCGGGCTGCATGTAGAACAAAAAGTCGCGATTCAACTGCACCTCGGTTCCAAATAACACCCGACACGCATCCAAGAGTTCGCTTTCGGCAAAAAGAGACATATCCGTTACCATGCCAGAAGAGGAATTGTACCTGTTGGTGAAAGCGGGACTACACCTTTTTCCCGCTTCTCTCTGAAATCACATACGGGGAATCATACCTCCGTACTCTTGCTGTAGCATACCTGTTTCTCAGATAAAAGATAGCCCCCGTAGACACCCCTGCTGGAGATATCACTTTCAGGGGATATCTCCGACACTACTGTCATTGTAGCCATCGTTGTCATCATCATTTTCCAGCCCGAGACTGCCACCGATCCTGGCAACGTGACCTGCACCGGTCAGGGCAAAACCCAGCATGATTTCATGATCATCGAGGCGATCGCGGTAGCTTACATACAAACTCCAGCACTGAGCGCGGTATTCCAAGTGCACCACATTCTCCAAGCGCTCGGACTCCATAATGTCGTGGCGTTTTTCATAGATCAAATACACAGGTTTAAGCAGATCCAGTTCTACCTTCGCAGCCACGTACTCTGAGGTGTCACGGTTGTAACGATACTCCAGCGAAAGACTCCGCTCGGGTGCAGTGTTATAGGTGGTGCGGGCGTTGAACTCCTCAAGTTTGTTCTCATGCGGGTTATACGTCGAATCAAGGTCAACACTCCAGAAAGAAAAGGGGCGCAGAATCAACTCCCCCTCTATATTGGAGAAGCGGTCGTAATTGTAGCGCTCTTCGCGTTCTTTACGACTTACCCATATATCATATTCCTGCGAGAGTTTAAAATACGCCAGTTCGCGATAGGTTGGAGTACCCTGCTCATCCTTAAATTTCCCCGTGAATCGGTTTACCAGGGCATACTCCACTTTGTTCTGATGTTCTATCCGATCTTCACTGTCAAAATAGGGGAGATGATCCTGATCCTTGCGTGGGGTATAGAAATAGGTGACTTCCGGCTCTATACTGTGCTGAATCTTGGTGAGACCCGTATCGGCAAGGGCAAAAACTCTCGACACTCTGGTTGCCATACGCGTGGAAAAATCCCAATTTTCCGCATGTTCATATCCCTCCTCCTCGCGCGTGTAGCGATCTGCGGAGGTGGAGTAGATACGCTGGCGATAACCTACCTCCGGCTCTAGTTCAAACACTCCCAGTGGCATAAAAGACGCCGACAATGAAGGGCGGATATTGAAGCGGGTTCCGGTCAGGCCCTTGCGACGCCAGAAGTGAGTACCACTTGATTCTAATCTGGCATAAAATGGCGAATCTGCAATACGGGTGCGCATGTAGTCGAGCTGAACCTCAGGCAAGCGCTGCAGGGTTCTGTCGTTGTCTGCCCCCACTTCAAGATCCTTGGTATAGAGAAACTGGGAGGTTAGAGAAAGATTACCCCACGTACGGCTGAATGCCACAGTGGATTCCACCTCATCCTTATCATACTCTTCCGCCACAGTGCCGAAATCTTCAAAATAGTCGCGTTCACTTACGTACTCCGTATCCGCACTGAAGCGCACATTACCGGGAAGTGTCCCCAGGTGGTCCCAGCGCCACGCATAGCGATCCGAAAGGTCATCGTAGTTGGAATCACCGTAGGCGAAAACATAGTATAGATTAGCAATCCCCTCGTTGTCCTGCCCGAAGATGTAGCGATATTCAACTCCGGTTCCGAGTCCCATTTTGGAAAAATTATCCAGATACAGGGTGGCGTCCTGGTTCTGCCCCAGCACCTGATAATAGGCCAGAGAGGCCTGGGTGCCGCGGTCACTTGAGTACCCCGCCATGGGGATCAAAAACCCAGAGCTGCGCTTGGTTTTGACCGGATACACAACATAGGGGAGATACAGGACAGGGATATCTTTGAGATAGAACCTCACATGCCTTGCTTTGGCAAAGCCTTCCCGCGTAACGTTTACGCTACGCGCGCCGAATTTCCACGCCGGCACCCGTCCTTCGCAGGTGGTAAAAAAACCATCTTCCACCCGGTAGCGATCTTCCGAGAGTTTTTCTATCTCGCTCCCGCTGAGGCGGAAATCGTAGGCGGAGATAAACCCGCCCCCGCTGTATGCCACACCGGTGGCACTATCCATATCGACCTGCATCTGCTCACCGTACAAATAACCGTCAGTATCCCTGAGAAATACGTGCCCGGTTGCATCAGCCATATCATTAGTGGAATCACGTAGCTGCATCCCGCTCCAGGGTATCCGCTTCAAGCGAGACCGGAGTTGATTCATACCCAGCAGCAGACGCGAAATTCCAACCACTGAGCAACACACCAAGTGATGCGCCCCCCAGCATAATGAAACTTAAACATATAAATCTTTTTACTATGTGCATCTACTTCCCTATATATGCGCATCCATTATTCGGCGCACCTCAGCTACTAGAAACAGAGATCCCGCTACCAGCACAATCTCATGGGGCTGGCAGTTCTCCAACGCCCGGGTCAATGCTGATTCAACCCCGGTATACGCCTGAGCTTCCATGCCTACTGAAGTCGCTATAGCTACAAGATCGTGTGGAGACCAATGTGCTTCTACAGGAACAGGCACTGAATAAAAACTCCTTACATAATCACGCAACACGGGAACCAGGTTATGCGCATCCTTGTCTTCTTTGAAACCGCATACCCAGTGAACAGATGTAAGGGCATTCGCCAACATATAATCCTGCAGGGCTATCAGTCCCGCGTGATTATGCGCACCATCGAGCAGAACTTTACCGGGATACGCTGCTGGTGTCCCGATCCACTCAAGACGACCCGGCCAGTATGTTTGCGCAACGGCTGCTACAACCTGAGCCGGCTCAACCTTCAGCCCCTGCTTTTCAAGTATTTCAAGTGCCATCAGGGCTGACCCGAGGTTTTCACCCTGATGCCGCCCCCGCAGCCCAGGCACCAACCCATGCCAGGATCGGTGGGGTGTAGTAATATCAAACTTCAACATCCCCGGTGCAGTACCATCCATACACTCAACGCGGTAATCGATATCATAACGATAACAGGGCGCGTGTTCCCGGGTGGCAATCCTGTGTAGGCACATATCTACCTCGGGCGTCTGAACTCCCAGCACGAGAGGAACTCCAGGTTTGACAATGCCCCCTTTTTCTGCCGCAATAGCGCAAAGTGAATCCCCCAGATAGGTGGTATGGTCATATGCAACAGGGGTAATAATACTTAAGGCAGGCTCAACCACATTGGTGGCATCCAGACGTCCTCCCATCCCCACTTCCAGCACCACAAGATCAACCTTCTGGCGTGCAAAGTACAGGAGAGCCATGGCGGTGGTAAATTCGAAAAAGGTGGGCTGAATTTCTTGTGCCGCAACACGGATCTCGGCGGTCAGGTCAGCCACCTCCGGGGTAGAGATTAACTCTGATCCGATGCGGATACGCTCATTGAACTGTTCGAGATGGGGAGATGTGTAAACCCCGACCCGGTAGCCACCCCGGGTGTAGATCTGCCCCAGAAAGGCGCACACCGAACCTTTGCCGTTGGTTCCGGCTACGTGAATGATGGGGTAGCGCGTGTGCGGGTCGCCAAGGCGCTCAAGCAGTCCCCGGATATTATCGAGTCCGAGCTTGATTCCGAACATCCCGAGGCTGTAGAGGTAATCCAGGGCGGCATCGCTGTGCATACGTATAAAACCGGATCAAGCAGCCATAAAGACGTGCAGCACCTGCGAGAGTCGGGCTTTCATCTCCTGGCGCGGGACAATCATATCCACCATGCCGTGCTCCAGAAGATACTCGGAGCGCTGGAAGCCCTGGGGCAGTTTCTGGCGGATGGTCTGTTCAATTACGCGGGGACCGGCAAAACCGATGAGGGCACGTGGCTCGGTCATGTTGATATCCCCGAGCATGGCAAAGCTTGCGGTAACCCCGCCGGTAGTTGGATCGGTGAGCACCGAGACAAACGGGAGCCCGGCCTCCTTAAGTTTAGCCAGCGCGGCGCTGGTTTTAGCCATCTGCATCAGCGACAGGATACTCTCCTGCATGCGTGCACCGCCGGAGCATGAGAAAATGATTACCGGCGATCGGGTTTCGAGTCCTTTTTCAAT
Organism: Geobacteraceae bacterium; assembly: GCA_020201305.1. GTDB lineage: Bacteria > Desulfobacterota > Desulfuromonadia > Desulfuromonadales > Desulfuromonadaceae > JAIVHC01. The sequence continues at coordinate 23,941 of JAIVHC010000010.1, read as the reverse complement.
GGCGCGGGTTATTTTCTCCCCCACCACAGACCCCATACTGCCGCCCATGAAACTGAAGTCGAATACGGAAACCACCACGGGCAGCCCTTCAATACTTCCCTCACCGCAAATCACAGCATCACCTCCACCCGCTTTTGCCAGCGAAGCCTTGATGCGATCTTTATATTTTTTGCTATCTTTAAAATCGAGAAAATCGGTCGATTGAATATCCGCATCCATCTCTACGAATGATCCTTTATCCAGCACCAGATCTATCCTCGCTTGGGCACTGATGCGAAAATGATAATCGCATTTGGGGCACACATTAAGATTGCGCTCGATCTCTTTGGCGTAGATGATCTCAGAGCAGTTTTTACATTTTACCCACAACCCCTCCGGCATCTGCACTGTTTTGTTTTGTACTGCTTTTATCGGCGCCTTCGACTTTTTAAACCATGCCATGATAGATCCTCGCTCTATACGTTTTGAAACCTGGGTTTTAAACCTTGATTAGAAGAGTGTTTTAACTCTGTGCCTGCTCAATTCCCCGCCTTAGATCTTTTACAAATTCGCGCACCTGATCCAGTAATTCCGCACTACCACTGTAGCGCTGAATTACCTTTACCAGAGCACTCCCGACCACGACTGCATCCGCAAATCCTGCAACCTGACGCGCATCGGCACCGGTGGTTATTCCGAACCCTACTGCAACCGGGACCGGGCTAAGTTCGCGTATCTGGCTAACCCGCTCCCTGATGGAATCGGTATCGATGGAGGTCGTACCTGTGACTCCAGTCATAGAAACATAGTATACAAACCCTTCAGTCTGGTTCAAGAGTTCCTGAGTGCGCTTATCCATGGTAGTAGGAGCGATAAGGGTTATGCTGCGAATTGCGTGGGGATCCAGATACTCCCTGATTTCCCCTCGATGTTCAAAGGGTACATCCACCAGCAGAAGCCCATCCACTCCGGCACGTGCAGCACGCGCGGCAAAACGCTCCATACCGTACACATAGATGGGGTTATAGTATCCCATGAGCACCACCGGGACATCCGAGACCGACCTGAAACGCTCTACTAGTGTGAGGACATCCTCCAGAGACGTCCCTGCATCCAGAGCGCGCTGGGATGCGGCTTGAATGGTGGGTCCATCTGCGGCAGGATCGGAAAAAGGCATGCCGAGTTCGATAATATCCGCCCCGGCCTGTTCCAGAGTACGCATAATCTCGAATGTGGTATCAATATCGGGATCACCTGCGGTTATAAAAGGGATCAGACCCGCGCGGTTCTGCTGTTTAAGCTGTATAAATGTATCTTCTATGCGCCCCATGTTTATCCTGTCTCACCGGGCATCGACGATGCCGGAGTAAGGTAAAAATACCGGCCTGGTCGATGCAAAAGTCCCTGAAAGTTGACGTTTGAGTTTAAGGTATTGACTGTGCCCCTTTCAACCGCTTTTTTATTCAAATTCAAAAAGGAACCTGACAGAGGATACACACGAGGTGAATCGAAATGCTGCACACATAGCGCAGTACTACCCACGCAAGAGAATATGGATCTGTGCACACACATCCACGAACATCTGCACTGTCATACGCCCGGTCTGAATATTGTAGCGGCTGGTGTGATAACACGGCACAAGCCATTGAGTTTCTCCGACCTTATACGCCCCTGCATGCACAAAAGGGTAGTCTGCCAGGCGTGTTATCTGCCCCTGTTGCTTGAAAAAATGAAGCAAACTGGTAAAAGCTCCGCGCCCGAGGGCAAGAATGACCTTTACCTCCGTGAGCATCTGCCATTCATGAAACAACCAGGTTCTACATGCTGCAAACTCTGCTGCATTGGGCTTATTATCCGGGGGTAAGCACTTTACTGCATTGCTGATATACAGATCATAGAGTTCAAGTCCGTCATCCGCCCGGATTTCATGCCCCGGAGCAGAACAAAAACCCGCTTGGTGCAATAAGGGGTACATAAAATCCCCCGCACCATCCCCGGTAAACGGACGCCCGGTCCGATTCGCCCCATGTGCCCCGGGTGCAAGCCCCACAAGCCACACGCGCGCGTGTGCGGGGCCGAATCCGGGCACCGGCTTGCTCCAGTAGTCTGATTTACTCAACCCCTTACGCGGACTGAGTTCATCCATAAAGGTACGCAGACGCCCGCAGCGACTACATTCAAGCAGGCCGGCGGACGTACTCTTTTCACTCATGTACGCGGCTCATTATCCTTAGGATTGCGTCTGCGCCTTGGCGCGGGCTTAGGTCGCACGCCTCCTTTACCTGAGCCTGCGGTCTTCGAGGGTGCGGAACCTTTTTTACCTCTGGGCGCGGGTGCCGGGCGGCGCTTCTGGCGGCGGGGGCGTTTGAAATCCCAGCGGAACATCTCCTCCATAGGTACATCATGAGGGATTTTATGTCCGATGCATTCCTCAATGGGAGGGAGATTGTACACCAGTTCCTCATCGGCAAACATAATTGCAAGGCCGGTAGCCCCGGCACGCGCAGTCCGCCCGATGCGATGCACGTAATCTTCCGGATCCTGGGGAACATCGTAGTTAACCACATGGGTCACATCATCAATATGAATGCCGCGCGAGGCGACATCGGTTGCGACAAGAACATCCAGTTTGGCGTCCTTAAAATCCTGCAGGATCCGCATCCGCTTGGGCTGGTTCAAATCCCCGGAGATCAGTGCCGCTCGATGCCCGTTTTCACGCAACGCCGAGGTAACATATTCGGTCTCACGCTTGGTGTTGGCAAATACCATCACCTTTCCGCCAGCCATCTGACCCTGCAAAAGACCCAGCAGGAAAGGAATTTTTTCCGAACGTCCTACATGGTACACCACCTGCTCGATGTCGGCACCGGTGACTTGTTCCGGCTCAACCTGGATCTTGACGGGGTCATTCATAAAATCGTACGCCAGTTCCATCACCCGCGGGGATAACGTGGCGGAGTAGAGCATGGTCTGGCGTTTGTCGTACTCAGGCAGGCGCCGAAGTATAAAACGCAGGTCCTGGATGAAACCCATATCGAACATACGGTCGGCTTCATCAATAACCAGAACCTCAATCTTGCTGAAGTTAAACACCTTCTGTTTTGCGTAGTCGATCAGACGTCCGGGCGTGGCAACAATAACATCTACCCCTGCCGCGAGAGCCTGGCGCTGTTTATCGTAATCGACACCCCCGTACACCGCCTTCATGGTTATGGGACTATCGGCGGTGAGCCCTTCGGCGTCACTGGCAATCTGCGCCACCAGTTCACGCGTTGGCGCGATCACCAGGGCGCGGGGCTGTTTGCCGGCGCTACTGGAGCTATTCATGAGGCGCGTATACAAAGAGATAATAAACGCGGCCGTCTTGCCGGTGCCGGTCTGCGCCTGAGCCGCAATATCCCTGCCCTCAAGGGCCAGAGGGATCGCCTGCTCCTGTACTTCGGTAAGTTCGGTAAATCCCTGCGCCTCTATGCCGCGGCGCAGTTGTTCAGGTATATCCAGTTCTTCGAAACGCATCTATCCCCCTTAAAGGTTGACGCCAAAGGCGTCTGCTACCGTATGCATGTCCTTGTCTCCACGACCGGACAGGCACACCACTATATTATTTTCCTTATCCATCTGCGGCGCCATCTTCACCACCTGGGCGATGGCGTGGGCACTCTCCAGGGCTGGAATAATCCCCTCGAGTTCGCTGAGCAGCTTGAACCCTTCGAGTGCTTCTGCATCGGTAATGGAGACATATTCGGCGCGTTTGAGCTCATGGAGCAGCGCATGTTCCGGACCCACGCCTGGGTAATCAAGCCCGGCGGAGATGGAGTGAGCGTGCGCTATCTGCCCATCTGCACTTTGAAGCAGAAAGGTCTTGTTGCCATGCAATATGCCAATCCCTCCAGCACCTATACTCGCAGCGTGCTTCCCACTCTCGATTCCGTGCCCTGCCGCTTCCACTCCTATCATACGCACCTGCTTATCGTTGACAAAGGGATAAAACAGCCCCATGGCATTAGAACCACCGCCAATGCACGCCAACAACACATCGGGCAGACGTCCGACCTTCTTCTGCAACTGTTCCTTGGTCTCGCGCCCGATGACAGCCTGGAAATCGCGCACCATTTTCGGATACGGATGAGGTCCCGCAACGGTACCGATAACATAAAAGGTGTCGCGCACATTGCTTACCCAGTAGCGCAGCGCGTCATTCATGGCATCCTTGAGGGTCGCGGTGCCGCTGTTAACCGGATGCACCTCGGCTCCCAGGAGTTTCATACGGAATACATTGAGGGATTGGCGCCGCATATCCTCCTCGCCCATGAACACATCACACTGCAAGCCGAAACGTGCAGCCACCGTAGCGGTGGCCACACCGTGCTGCCCCGCTCCGGTTTCCGCAATGACCTTGCCCTTGCCCATGCGCCGTGCCAGAAGTATCTGCCCCACGGTATTGTTGACCTTGTGCGCTCCGGTATGGTTGAGGTCTTCACGCTTAAGATATATCTGCGCACCGCCGAGATGCTCACTCAAGCGTTCCGCATGATACAGAGGATTGGGACGTCCCACATAGTTGTGCAGATAATAATCTAGTTCCTGCGCAAATTCCGGATCGGCGCATGCGGCCGCATAACCCTCCTCCAATTCCAGCAGGGCAGGCATCAGCGTTTCCGCCACATAGCGCCCCCCGAAAGGACCGAAGTTCCCCTGTGCGTCTGGATATGTATACATAAAAAATTCTCCTGTAAAACTTCCCGTGCGCTGTGTATAGCCCCGCAATTCGATGTCGGCAGACTTTGGGGCGGTGGGGCTTTTCTATTGCAGCTATTCTGCTAAATGCAGAACGTTGGCAATAAAAGTGCGCACTTTCTGCGGATCTTTAACCCCTGCGCTCCGCTCAACTCCACTGGAGACATCCACGGCGTAAGGTTTCACATGCTCTATGGCCGCAGCCACATTGGCTGGATTCAAGCCCCCGGCAAGGATGATGTCATGCTCACGCGCAAAGCGTGCTGCAGTATCCCAGGGGGCACATGTCCCCGTACCTCCATAGACATCCTTGACCCAGGCATCAAGCAAAAAAGCCTCTACTCCCGCATTGCAGTATGGCTCGCACACATGGATATCCGTGTCCTCGCGCAGGCGCAAAGCCTTTACCACCCTCACCCCGGGAATGAAGCACCCTTCCGCATCTTCATCCCCATGCAGCTGGGCTATATCCAATTCACAGCTGGCTACGGTGGTGCGGATTGTCTCGGCATCTTCATTAACAAAAAGTCCCACGCGGGTGACAAATGGAGGCAGCGCGGCGCAGATCCGGTGTGCCTGCTCCACATCTACACAGCGTTTACTTCCGCGATAAAACACCAGACCGATGGCATCGGCTCCGGCAGCAACAGCCATACGGGCATCTTCCGCCGAGGTTATACCGCAAATTTTTGTTCTAACCCTCTGCTGCGCAAGTGTAACACTCATGGCTATGCGTTGCCATCCGCACTGATACCAGGCGGATTTCCTTCCTGGGACCTGCCGCTGAGTTCGCGTAATTTGGCTTTATAGTCATGCTCACGCATAAGGCTTTCCCCCACCAGAAAAGCCCTCGCTCCTGCATTCTTCAGGGTCTCAATATCGCTTCTCGAGTTGATACCGCTTTCAGACACCACTAACATACCGGGATCGATATGCGGCATGAGACGCTCGGTCACGCGCAGATCGGTCACAAAGGAATCCAGACAGCGGTTGTTAATCCCTACCATGGTGCACGGTTCCCGCAACACCATATTTAGTTCCGCCAGGTTATGTACCTCGATGAGGACATCCAGCCCTAATGCATGTGCCAGGGACTGATACTCCTGGAGTTGGGTACTTTCGAGAGCGGCGGCGATAAGCAGCACTGCATCTGCTCCGTGTACTCGGGATTCGTAGATCTGATATGGATCTACGATGAAATCCTTGCGCAATAGGGGAAGAGCAAGGTTCTGCGCTATCAGTTCCAAATTGTCCAGGCTACCGAGAAAAAACCTTGAATCGGTCAACACCGACAGGCACGCGGCCCCGGCTTCTGCATACCCTTGCGCAATAGCAAGGGGATCAAAGTCTTCCCGAATCACCCCCCTGGAGGGAGATCCCTTTTTGACCTCGGCAATTATAGCAGTTCCGTTTTCTGCCACATGACGTAGGCGTCGCTCAAATCCGCGACAGGCAGGCAATTCACTACTGCGCTGTTCGAGAACATGCTGTGGGGTACTTTCTTTTGCGACGCGCACCTCATGAAGCTTATGCGCCAGAATTTTATCTAATATCATGTATTCGTGATCCTTACGAGTTCGGCAAGCTTGGCACGAGCATCTCCGTGGTCAATTGCTTCCTGCGCCATGCGAATGCCATCCTCAATACTCGGAGTTTGCTGCGCCGCCACGAGTGCGTACGCGCTGTTCAACACCACAATATCCCGCTTGGGCCCAGGTTTGCCGCCGAGTATATCCTGTATAATACGCGCATTACATTCGGCATCGCCGCCCTTGATCTCTTCCAGGGTACAGCATTTAAAGCCCAGATCCTCTGGATCAAGGAGGAACACCTCAACCCGGCCATCTTCAATACTCGCGATGCGGGTTTGGGTTGTGAGGGTAATCTCATCCATACCGTCAAGACCGTGAACCACAAATCCACGTCGGCAACCCAGGCGTAACAATACCTGAGCGATGGGTTCAACCAAATCCTCGCGATACACCCCCAGAACCTGATGATTGGCCGCGGCAGGGTTCGTGAGGGGGCCTAGAAGATTAAAAATAGTGCGAATTCCGATCTCCCGGCGGGGTCCAATGGCGAACTTCATCGCTCCATGCAGAGCAGGAGCATACAGAAAGCCGACATTTATCTCATTTACCGCCTTCTCTACTGTTGCTACCGAGACATCAAGGTTCACCCCAAGCTGTTCGAGGACGTCGGCACTTCCACATGCGGAGGATACGCTGCGATTTCCATGCTTGGCTACCTTGACCCCGCATGCCGCGATGACAATAGCGACGGTAGTGGAGATGTTGAAGGTTTTGGTTCCACTCCCCCCGGTGCCACAGGTGTCGATAATGGTTTCACGCTCCGCGTTGATCTCTTCACGGTCGATATCGACACCAGCACCCACTTGAATCGGGGTAGCACGAGCGCGCATTACCCGGGCGGCACCGCTGATCTCCTCTACCGTCTCGCCCTTCATGCGCAAAGCAGTTATAAAGGATGCGATCTGAGCCGGAGTGACCTCACCTCCCATGATTTGATGCATCACTTCAACCATAACCCCTTCGGGGAGGTTTCGTCCCTCAACCAACTGCGCAATCGCTTCCTTAATCATGTTCGAACTCCGTAATCCTTGCCCAGATCGAGAAAATTCTGCAATAGTTTTTACCATGCATAAGTTCTGGGGCGCGCACAATATCGCCGCCGAATGCTCTACCGATGGCCTGATGCCCGAGGCACACCCCCAAGAGGGGGATCTTGCCCGCAAAATTGCGCACTACATCAAGGGAAATGCCCGCCTGATCCGGATCACATGGGCCGGGAGAGATCACCAGCAGATCGGGTTTAAGTGCACGTATTCCCGCGATATCTATGGCATCATTGCGAAAGACCCCTACCTCCTCGCCCAGTTGCCCGAAGTACTGCACCAGATTATAGGTAAAGGAGTCATAATTATCAATCATGAGCAACATCAGACCAGACCCTCCTCAGCCATGCGGATGGCCTGCATAACGCCACGTGCTTTGTTGACGGTCTCCTGATATTCTGCACGCGGATCGGAGTCAGCCACGATTCCGGCTCCGGCCTGCAAAAAAATCTCCCCATCCTGAATCACAAGGGTACGGATCGCAATGGCCATATCCATATTACCGGTATAGGAAAAGTACCCCACCGCTCCGCCATAAATCCCGCGACGTTGCGGCTCAAGTTCGTCGATTATCTCCATAGCACGAATTTTAGGTGCACCACTTAAGGTCCCGGTTGGAAATGTAGCACGCAAGGCGTCAAACGCGTTGTATTCTGAGCGCAATTTTCCGCGAACATTGGATACTATGTGCATAACATGAGAGTAGCGTTCGATGTTTTTGAACGCGTCAACCTCAACTGAGCCTGTAGTGCAGATGCGCCCCAGATCGTTGCGTCCCAGATCCACCAGCATAATATGTTCTGCAACTTCCTTAGGATCTGCGAGCAGCTCATGTTCGAAGGCGATATCTTCGTCCGGCGTTGCACCGCGCGGGCGCGTGCCCGCAATCGGGCGCACAACCACGTCACGCTCCTCCTTACGCACCAACACTTCAGGTGAAGCACCCACCACTGCCGTATCCTGCATACGCAAGTAAAACATGTATGGAGATGGATTTATAGTACGCAAACTCCGGTAGATATCAAAGGGATCAACTTCAGACTTTCCACTGAAACACTGGGACAACACCACCTGAATCACGTCTCCGCTGCGCACGTACTCCTTGGCTTTCAAAACAGCATCCTCGAACGCTGTCGGGGTAAAATTTGGCTTGAGTTCAATCGGTTGCCTGCATGGTTCCCCATTGCTATATGAAAGGGGCTCGCGGAGCATCGCACAAGTTGCTTCAATTTCAGCACATGCGGACGCGTACACATCCTCTAAATCGGAAACATCACTATCTACATGGACATTGTGAATAACTTTAACCTTGTGCTCTTTATTATCAAAAATAAGCAGAGTATCAGAAAACACAAAACAACAATCCCATGCATCATGCGCAGCGGGATTGGCATCAGGGAGTTTTTCAAAAAAACGTACCATGTCGTATGCACAATATCCTACAGCGCCACCAAAAAAACGCGGCAGTGCAGTATTGATAACCGGTTCATAGGAAGAAAACATCGCTTCAAGTTCATCCAGAGGAGAGGTCGAATGCCCCTGGCGTTGTTCAATATCATTACGTAAAATCTGGAAATAATCTCCGCGGGAGCGAAACACACTCGCTTCACCCGAGCCCAGAATTGAATAACGTCCCCATTTCTCACCCCCCTCTACACTTTCAAGCAAATATGACCAATTACCTCGATCAATTTTCTTGAACGCCGACACGGGAGTTTCCATGTCTGCGAGAATTTCAGTATACACAGGTACGATATTGCCCTGCGCAACTAGATTCACAAACTCAGTAAAAGATGGATAAACAGTCATAATAGAACTACCCGGAAGGTGATAAAACGAAAAAAAGGCAAGGGTCACCCCTTGCCTTTTTTTGTCAGCGTATGTGCATCAGAATTACTCAGCTGTTGCAACTGATTGATCGTGCTCGACAAATTCAATGATGGAAACCGGAGCATTATCTCCTGCACGATTTCCGACTTTCATGATACGTGTGTATCCACCATTGCGCTCAGCATAGCGGGGTGCAAGACGATCAAACAGCTTCGCTACAACCTTTTTATCCTGAATTACGGATAGCGCCTGACGCCGTGCATGCAAGTCACCCTTTTTGCCCAGGGTAATCATCTTCTCGGCCAGTTTGCGTAATTCTTTCGCTCTGGCATCAGTTGTCGTTATTTTTTCCTGATCCAGCAGAGATGTTACCATATTGCGCAACATAGCTTTTCTATGGCTGCTGTTACGTCCTAAACGTCTGCCACTTTTATTGTGCCGCATATCAGTTCGTCCTTTCCTCTATCCGCAAAGGAGATCAAATCTCCTCACGTCCTTTCTGCAAAACCTTCAGGTACTCCGGATCGGGGAAATTATCTAATTTCATTCCCAGTGTGAGTCCCATATCGGCCAGAATATCTTTAATCTCATTCAACGATTTACGCCCGAAATTCTGCGTTTTTAGCATCTCGGCCTCTGTCTTCTGCACCAGGTCACCGATAAGGGAGATCTCTGCGTTCTTGAGACAGTTGGCACTGCGTACAGATAGCTCAAGCTCCTCTACACTGCGATAAAGGTTTTCGTTGATCTTATAAACCTCTTCCTCTTCCGTCTCTTCATCCGGAATCTGCTCTTCATCAAAATTGATGAACATCTGCAGATGTTCTTTCAGAATTTTAGCCGCATACGCAATGGAATCTTCAGGCTGAACACTGCCATCAGTCCATACTTCGAGGGTAAGCTTATCGTAATCAGTAATCTGACCCACACGTGCATTGGTTATTGTATAGCTAACCTTCTTGATGGGAGAGAATATTGCATCGATAGGGATAGTTCCTACGGGTGCTTTTTCGTCCCTGTTTTTATCTGCAGTGACATATCCTTTGCCCATAGACACCAACATGTCGATCTCTACATCTGCTTCTTTAACACAGGTAGCAATGTGCTGCTCCGGATTAAGAATCTCAACGTTGGAATCAGTAATGATATCTCCAGCGGTGATCTCACCGGCGCCTTTTTTTACAATACGCACATTCCGACTCTCATCTCCTTCAAGACGAACCAGGACAGACTTAAGATTCAGGATAACATCTGTCACATCTTCGGTCACGCCAGGGATGGTGGAGAATTCGTGCAACACCCCTTTAATGCGCACAGAAGTTATCGCTGCACCCTGAAGAGAAGAAAGTAGAATTCTGCGTAAAGAATTACCTATAGTTATACCAAACCCACGCTCAAAGGGCTCTGCAGTAAACTTACCATATGATTCAGTAAGGGTACGGCTGTCAACCTGCAATTGCTTAGGCTTGATAAAGTCACGCCAATTTTTATACATGTATCAGCTCCGTTGAAAAGGGTTGTCGATTGTTTGAATTCAATTACTTAGAGTAAAGCTCAACAATCAACTGCTCTTCAATAGCTGGTGAAGTAAGCTCTTCACGTACAGGGGCGGTCTTTACTGTACCCTTAAAAGCATCGCGTTCGAGTTCAAGCCAGGAGGGAATTCCACGACGCATTACACCGTCAAGGGCCTCAACTATCTTCTCGATTTTGCGACTCTTTTCCCGCACTTCAATCACATCACCGGGACTTACAAGCGCAGAAGGGATATTAACTTTACGTCCATTAACAAGGTAATGACCGTGTCGAACAAAAACCCGTGCTTCAGCACGCGAAGAAGCCATCCCAAGGCGGTAGACCATATTGTCCAGTCTCCGCTCCAGAAGTTCTAACATGTTATGTCCAGCTATACCCTTCATGGCCTTAGCTTTGACAAAAACACTGCGGAACTGTTTCTCACTCAGGCCATAACAAAAGCGCACCTTCTGCTTTTCCTGCAGCTGACGGGAGTAATCTGAAGGTTTTCCCTTTCTCGCAGCACCATGCTCACCGGGAGGGGTGGGGCGCCGTTCCAGCAAACGATCATACTTGGGATTACCATAAATATTGACGCCAAGACGGCGAACAATTTTGCCTTTAGGTGTGAAATTTTTTGCCATTTATTAATCCTCTAATCTTTACCGTCAGTGTATCAGATAACCTGTTATACGCGGCGGCGTTTGGGGGGACGACATCCGTTGTGAGGAATGGGAGTTACGTCCTTAATCATGGTAACATTGAGCCCCGCAGCCTGAAGGGCACGCAACGCTGACTCACGTCCGGAACCAGGACCTTTAACACAAACTTCCAAACTACGAAGACCATGCTCCTGCGCTTTTTTAGCCGCTTCCTCAGCAGCTACCTATGCGCAACACCGTTAACTACATTCTTTTTTACTTTAGCCTTGCGTACGACTTTTTTACCTGGCTTAGCCATCGTTCCTCCAATTATTTCTTCTTACCTGCTACAGTTTTGCGAGGTCCCTTGCGGGTACGCGCGTTGGTTTTGGTTTTCTGCCCGCGAACAGGCAACCCACGGCGATGACGCAATCCACGGTAACATCCAAGATCCATAAGGCGTTTGATATTCATAGAAACCTCACGCCGCAGATCACCTTCTACTTTAAGGTCAGCGTCAATTACCTTACGGATAAAACCGACTTCAGCCTCAGTCAAATCATCCGTGCGAGTATCCGGACTGACTCCTGCCTGAGATAGAATGTTCTGTGCAGTTGAATGGCCAACACCATAAATGTAGGTCAGCGCAATTTCAATACGTTTGTTTTTAGGTAAATCTATTCCTGCTATACGTGCCAACGTTTTATCCTCCCTGACCTAGCCCTGCTTCTGCTTATGCTTAGGATTATCACAAATCACACGCAAAACACCTTTACGCTTGATGAGCTTACATTTATCACAAATTTCTTTTACTGACGCGCGAACCTTCATAACTACCCTCTAAATTGGTATATATTAAACTCAACTTCTGCGCGGAGTACGAATCACTACACGCAAGTCAATACCTCATATCCGTCTTCGGTAACTGCTACGGTATGTTCAAAATGTGCAGACGGCCGACCATCCCTGGTTACTGCGGTCCAACCATCAGCAAGAACCTTTACATGGCGCGTACCGGCATTGATCATCGGCTCAATCGCGACCACCATCCCTTTTTTGAGTATGGGGCCATTACCGGGTTTACCGTAGTTGGGGATCTGTGGATCCTCGTGCAATTCTCGTCCGATACCGTGGCCTACAAATTCTCTAACTACTGAAAAACCAGCATCTTCAGCAACCTGCTGTACCGCAGCGGAGACATTAGACAAACGCGCTCCGGGGCGAATTTGATCCAGGCCTGAATACAAAGAGTATTCGGTAACCTCCATGAGACGCTGTTTCTCCGCGCTGACCGTCCCCACAGGTAGGGTAACTGCAGCATCCCCATAAAATCCATCAAACAGGACACCAAAGTCGATGCTCAGGATATCACCTTCTACCAGGGGCATCTCATTAGCAAACCCATGAACTACAGCTTCATTAGGTGAAGAACATATGGCAAAAGGAAATCCACCGTAACCTTTAAAGGCAGGTACAGCACGGTGTTGTTTGCAATATTGCTCAGCAAGTTCATTGAGCTCTTGCGTAGTCACTCCGGGCTTAACCACTTCACGCATCTTCTGATGGAACTCCGCAACCATACGGCAGGGGACGCGCATGCGTTCAATTTCGGCTTGTGACTTTACGACTATCAAGACTGGCTTTCCAATGCCTCTTTAATTGCAGTACGAACTTCATCGATGCTGCGCATACCGTCTACCTCAACCAGAACACCCGCCTGGGCGTAATAGTCGAGCAGCGGCTGGGTCTGCTGTGCGTATACCTGCATGCGATTGCGTACTGTCTCTTCCTTATCGTCATCTCGCAGTACCAGTTTGGCACCACACTTGGTACAGATACCTTCTTCACGGGGTGGATCGTACTTAAGATGATAAGTGGCGCCACATACTGGACATGTGCGCCGTCCGGCAAGACGGTCAACAAGAGCTTCCGTATCCACTGTCAGAGCAATTGCCGCATCTATTCCCTTATCCAGTTGCTGAAGGGTCTCACTCAAAGCATCTGCCTGCGGAACCGTACGCGGGAAACCATCCAGGATGAATCCTTTAGCACAGTCACCTTGCTGGAGACGCTCTCGCACTATCCCGACAACAACATCATCAGGAACCAGCGCCCCCGAGTCCATACACTCCTTAGCCTTTAGGCCCATAGGAGTTCCTTCTTTTACTGCAGCACGCAACATATCTCCAGTTGATATCTGCGGGATGGCGTAATCTTCTACCAAATACTGGGCCTGAGTACCTTTGCCGGCACCAGGCGGTCCTAATAAAATCAAATTCATAACCAAAATCCCTAACCGCGCCTACCTTTAATAGAAACTCCACGCATAAAACCTTCATAGGAGCGTGAAATCATATGCGATTCAATCTGCGAGGCAGTATCCAGACCCACGCCTACTACAATCAGCAACGCGGTGCCACCAAAGTAAAATGGCACATTGAACTGGCTGATCATTATAGAGGGGAGTACGCACACTGCTGAAACATACACTGCACCAGCAAATGTCAAACGACTCAGTACTGTGTCGAGATAATCAGATGTAGCCTTACCCGGTCGAATACCGGGGATATACCCACCCTGGTTTTTAACATTCTCTGCCACATCCACAGGGTTAAACGTCACAGCTGTGTAGAAGTAGCAAAAGAACACAACAAAAGCAACAAAAAACACGTTATACAGCCAGTGAGTCGGCGTCATCATGCCTGCCAGGGCCTGCACCCACTCTACGTCCACAAAATTGGCTACCGTTGCCGGAAACATAATAATCGAACTGGCGAAAATCGGCGGGATAACCCCGCTCATATTAATCTTGAGAGGCAAATGACTCGACTGCCCACCCATATTACGCATGCCAACAACACGCTTTGCGTAGTGAATAGGCACCCTGCGCTGGGCTCTCTCCATAAATACGATGAACATCACAGCTGCAAGCATAAGTACCAGGAGAAATACCACCGTAAACAGGGGCATGGCACCAGTCTTAACCAGGCGTAGAGAATTAACAATAGCCGCTGGCATATTTGCTATAATGCCGGCAAAAATAATCAGCGAAATGCCATTGCCTACACCTCGCTCTGTAATCTGCTCGCCGATCCACATGATAAAAGCAGTACCAGCGGTCAGGGTTATAACCGTAAGGACGATAAATCCGATCCCCTGGCTGGACACAACAGGGTCGCCAGCCGGCCCACGCATCGACTGAAGACCAACTGCAATTCCTGCACCCTGAACAACTGAAAGCAAAACTGTTCCATAACGCGTCCACCGGGTTATGACCTTGCGTCCCTGGGCCCCCTCTTTAGACAGACGCCGCACAGGCTCTGACACTACAGTAAGAAGTTGCAGTATAATAGAAGCGCTGATGTAGGGCATTATACCGAGTGCAAATATGGTCATACGCTCCAGTGCACCACCGGTAAACGCACTGACCAACCCCAGGAGCGTTCCCTGCGAGCCTTCAAAAAAACTCGCGAGCACCTGACTGTTTACCCCGGGAGTAGGAACATGACACCCGATGCGATACACAGCCAGCATCATCAGGGTAAACAAAATGCGTTTACGCAACTCGACAATACTGAATATATTTTGAAGACTCTTAAGCAAAATTAAAGTACCTCTGTCTTACCACCGGCTGCGGCAATCTTTTCCGCTGCGGTGGAGCTGAATTTATGCGCCTTTACCGTAAGGGACTTAGTCAGTTCTCCATCACCGAGGACTTTAACTCCGTCGTTGACTTTCTTGACAAATCCAGCTCGCATGAGCATCTCCGGTTCGACAGTAGAGCCGTCCTCAAAGGTTTCAAGGTCTTTCAAATTTACAAGACTGTAAACCTTCTTTTTCAGCGGTGAAAAACCCCGCTTTGGCAGACGCCGTTGCAGAGGCATTTGCCCCCCCTCAAAGCCGGGCTTAACTCCACCACCGGAGCGTGCATTCTGCCCCTTATGCCCTTTGCCGGATGTCTTGCCGAGGCCGGAACCTGCTCCGCGTCCTAGGCGTTTTCTGTTCTTTGTTGATCCCGGTGCGGGACTCAAATTGCTCAAATCCATGTGTATACCCTCTACTTGCATTCCTCTACAGCAACCATGTGGCTAACTTTGGCAATCATGCCATTAATCTCAGGGGTTGCGGGAAGAACTACAGTTTTATGCAACTTAGTCAGCCCCAGGCCCTTAAGGACCTTGGTGAAATATTTATCACGCCCAATGGCACTCTTCTTTAATGTTATTTTGATCTTCTCACTCATCTAACGTCTCCATTGTCCTTAGATCAAGCCTTGAGGCCACGACGTTCCATGATCTCTTCTCGGCTTTTAAGCTGTTCGAGAGCATTCATTGTCGCCCGGACAACATTATGGGGGTTATTAGAACCCAGACACTTGGATAGTATATCCCCGACTCCGGCTGATTCAAGCACGGCGCGAACCGGACCGCCGGCTATAATACCGGTACCTTTGGAAGCGGACTTCAACAGCACACTTCCAGCCCCGTAGCGACCCAAACTGTCAAAAGGAATAGTGGTATCGCTTAAAGGTATCTCAATCATCCTCTTCTTGGCCTTATCTACCCCTTTACGGATAGCCTCGGGAACTTCCTTGGCTTTACCTTTGCCAAATCCTACCCGACCTTTGCCATCGCCTACAACTACAAGAGCAGAAAAGCTGAAACGCCGCCCACCTTTAACAACTTTAGATGTGCGATTAATCTGGATCACACGATCAATCAGCTCTGTTTCATTTTGTTCGTTTTGTCGCAAAGGAACCTCCTACTAAAAATTAAAAATCCAGGCCCGCTTCACGAGCAGCATCTGCCACTGTCTTTACCCGGCCATGGTA
The DNA here is from genome assembly GCA_020201305.1 of Geobacteraceae bacterium. Lineage (GTDB taxonomy): Bacteria > Desulfobacterota > Desulfuromonadia > Desulfuromonadales > Desulfuromonadaceae > JAIVHC01. The sequence continues at coordinate 7,773 of JAIVHC010000010.1, read as the reverse complement.
TACAAAGCCATTACGGTCAAATACAACATTTTTAATGCCCTTCTCCTGGGCATGCTGGGCTATCTTTTCCCCTACCGCTTTGGCCGCTTCCACATTGCCAGTGTACGCAAGACTGTCACCTACAGTTTTATCTCGCGTAGATGCAGCGGCGACAGTGACACCCTGTGAATCATCAATTATCTGTGCATATATATGCTTTGAGCTGCGGAACACACAGAGACGCGGCCTGTCAGCAGTACCTATAACCTTGCGTCGCACGCGCGCTTGTCGTCTTTTTCTCGATTCCGCTCTTGAAATTACGCCAGCCACTATGTATCTCCTGTTATGAATTATTTCTTACCTGTTTTACCTGCTTTACGCAGGATACGTTCTTCCGCATACTTGATCCCTTTACCTTTGTAAGGCTCAGGGGAACGAAATGAACGAATTTTGGCAGCAGTAGCACCGACAAGTTCTTTATCAATGCCTTTAACCGTCAGCTTAGTCTGCTTTTCTACTTCTATTTCAATCCCTTCGGGTATGGAATACGCAATGGGGTGGGAGTAGCCGAGGGCAAGGTTCAAGGTTTTACCTTTAACATCCCCGCGATAACCAACACCATTGATCTCTAGAACCCTCTGGAACCCATTAGTTACGCCCTCAAACATGTTTGAGATAAGTGCACGATACAGACCCTGCATGGAGGTATCAACTCGTGCTGCTTCGATGGGCTTAACCGAAATCGAATCTGCTTCCATGGAAACAAGAACCTGATCGGATATCTTACGCTCAAGATTCCCTTTAGGTCCCTGTACCTTAATCATTTCGGAGCTCAAATCAACTTTTACTCCGGCCGGTATAGTTACCGGTCTTTTTCCGACTCTTGACATTGCCTACACTCCTTACGTTATCTACCAGACGGTGCAGACGAACTCGCCACCAACCTGAGCTTCACGGGCAGCGGCATCGGACAGAACACCTTTAGATGTTGAAATGATTGCACACCCGAGACCATTCTTGACCTGGGGAATATCATCATACCCCACATAAGTACGTCGACTCGGCTTAGAAACACGCGCTATCTCATTGATTACGTGCTTCCGCTCAGAGTCGTACTTCAGGTAGATAACCAGCGAGTCCTGTACGTCATCTGTAATTACTTTGTAGTTTTTTATGTATCCCTGACTTTTCAGCACATCAGCTATCGCAATCTTCACTTTGCTAGAAGGGATCGCGAGCTTGACATGCCTAGCCATTCCCGCGTTGCGGATGCGGGTCAGCATATCCGAAATAGGATCAGTCATTGCCATGGAACAGCTCCTTAATTAATTTACCAGCTTGATTTCAGCACGCCGGGCAGTTTGCCTTCGAGCGCCAGTTTACGCAAGCAAATACGGCACATATCGAACTTGCGGTAGTATGCTCGGGAACGACCGCATATAGGACAGCGGGTGTAATTGCGGACAGCAAATTTCTGCGGCCGCTTTGCTTTTGCTATCAATGATTTTTTTGCCACATCTTCCTCCAATAAGACTGATTATTTTCTGAATGGCATTCCCAACTCAGTAAGAAGGGCTCGCCCCTCTTCATCTGTCTGAGCTGTAGTGACAATAGAAATATTCAGCCCACCAATCTTTGCAATCTTATCGAGTTCAATCTCTGGAAAAATGATCTGCTCGTTGATCCCAAGGGTGTAATTTCCACGCCCGTCAAATGCTTTGGGAGAAATCCCCTTGAAATCACGTACACGCGGCAACGCGACATTAATTAACCGGTCCAGAAACTCATATGCGCGGTTTTGTCGTAACGTAACCATGCACCCGATCGGCATCCCCTCGCGCAACTTGAAACCCGCAATTGATTTCTTTGCCTTAGTTATAACAGGTTTTTGGCCAGTTATATTGCCGATCTCTTCAACCGCAGATTCGAGCAATTTTGAATTCTGAATTGCCTCGCCTACACCCATATTTACGACAACCTTTTCTACTTTGGGTACCCGCATGACATTGTCAAGTTGCAGATCCTTCAGCAGTTTAGGTGCCAGTTCTTTATTGTATTTTTCTTTCAACCTGGCCATTTAGCTCTCCGTTACTTGTCTACGATCTCGTTGCATTTCTTGCAGAATCGGGCTTTTGACCCGTCTTCAAGAACGCGAATCCCGGTACGCGAAGGCTGATTGCAAGCGTTACAAACCAACATCACATTGGATGCAGACATTGCCGCTTCCTTCTCTACAATACCGCCTTCCTGATTCATCTGTGAAGGGCGGGTATGGCGTTTGACTATATTCAGGTTTTCTACAGTTAGACGATTTTTCTCGAGGAAAACACGCAATACCTTACCCTGCTTACCATTTTCCTTGCCCGCCATGACCTGAACGAGATCACCCTTTTTTACATGTAGCTTCTTTACTGCCATTTCGTTTAATCTCCAGCCTGCTATCAAAGCACCTCAGGTGCAAGGGATATGATCTTCATGTATTTGCGCGCACGTAACTCACGGGCAACCGGTCCGAAAATACGGGTCCCGGTAGGCTCGCCGGCAGCGGTGATAACTACTGCTGAGTTCTTGTCAAAACGGATACAGGAACCATCCGGACGCGCGGCTTCTTTCGCAGTACGTACTATAACTGCGCGCACTACGTCTCCCTTTTTAACCTTGGAATTGGGCAGTGCTTCCTTAACAGAGCAGACAACCACATCGCCCAGCCCTGCATAGGTGCGCTTCGAGCCACCCAGTACTTTGATGCAGCACAGCTTTTTGGCTCCTGAATTATCTGCCACATCAAGTGTGGTTTGCATTTGAATCATTGTCTATCTCCCAGTCTATACAGACTTTTCCAGTACCTGAGCGACACGCCAGCGCTTATCTCGTGAAAGCGGACGTGCTTCAGTTATCAGAACCTTGTCTCCAACAGAACAGCTGTTGGTCTCATCGTGCGCTTTGTACTTCTTGCTGCGCTTCAGGTACTTCTTATATACCGGATGTTTGACAAGATCATCAGTTTTCACAACAACTGTTTTATCCATCTTGTCGCTTGTAACTACTCCGACAACTTTCTTTTTATTTCGACGCTCTGTGGTCATACGATCACCCTAATATTCCTAACCGGCAAGTTTTTGATGCAGAATTGTTTTTGTCCTAGCAATGTCCTTGCGCAACTGAGAAATCTTGGCTGTATTGTCAAGATGTCCTGTATGCAGTTGGAACTTAAGGTTGAACAACTCCTGACTCAGTTCATCTGATTTTTTCTGCAGCTCATCAACGCTGTACCCTTCAAGTTCCTTAGCTTTCATTGCTGCTCCCCTCCCTGACAACAAACTTGGTCTTGATCGGCAGCTTATGTGCCGCAAGTCTGAATGCTTCACGCGCTACATCTTCGGGCACGCCCTGCATTTCGTACATAATCATGCCCGGACGAATTACAGCTACCCAACTGTCAGGAGAGCCCTTACCTTTACCCATACGGGTTTCGGCTGCTTTACGTGTCAGAGGCTTATCCGGAAATGCGCGTATCCAGATTTTACCACCACGCTTTATGTAACGAGTCATGGCACGTCGCGCAGCCTCGATCTGACGGGATGAAAGCCAACCGCAGTTAAGAGCCTGGAGACCGTAATCGCCGAAATTTATAGCGGTAGCGCCACGTGCAGCGCCCTTCATTCGCCCTTTAAATTGCTTTCTATGTTTAACCTTCTTGGGCATTAACATATCGTCATACTCCTATCTGGCTATCTATTTCTTCTCTTGTGAGAGAACTTCGCCCTTGAAGATGAGAACCTGAACCCCGATGATGCCGTAGGTGGTCTTGGCTTCAGCAAAACCAAAGTCGATGTCGGCACGCAGAGTATGAAGTGGAACCCTGCCCTCGCGATACCATTCTGTACGACTCATCTCGGCGCCGCCCAGACGACCACTGGAGGTGATCTTGATCCCCTCGGCACCGAAGCGTAATGCTTGACCTACGCTGCGCTTCATAGCACGACGAAAAGCTACCCGGCGCTCAAGCTGAAGAGCTACTCCTTCGGCAACTAACTGTGCATCAACCTCAGGCTTGCGTACTTCCTGGATGTTGAGAAAGACCTCTTTATCGGTGAGTTTGGCCAGTTCCAACTTGAGGAGTTCCACCTCGGAACCGCGCTTACCGATAATAATTCCCGGACGTGCAGCATAGATGTTCAATTTCATTTTACCTGCAGCGCGTTCAATCTCTATCTTGGAAATCCCTGCATGATAGAGACGCTTCTTCAAGTAATTTCTCAGTTTCAGATCCTCATGCACAAAGCGAGAGTAATCTTCATCTGCATACCATTTCGATTCCCAGGTTTTAATAATCCCCAGGCGAAACCCTATTGGATGAACTTTCTGGCCCAAACTATCACCTCCCTGATGGCTATTTCTCGTCCAGGATAACCTGAACATGACTGGTTGGCTTGCGAATTCTACTGGCACGCCCCTGCGCTCTAGGTATAAACCTCTTGAGTGCAGGCCCCTGATCTACAGTGATCGCCTTGATAAACAACTTATCTACATCGGCAACCCCGGCCTGCTCGGCATTAGCTACGGCAGACTTGACCACACCCGAAACAATTGCGGCGGGTTTCTGAGGGGAAAAACGCAAAATATTCAGAGCTTCCTGCACATTTTTGCCGCGTACCATATCCACAACCAGGCGAGCCTTCTGCGGCGACATGCGGACATATCTCAATTTAGATTTAGCTTCCATTCTGGAACTCCGTAGCTATTATTTTCTCTTGGACTTCTTATCTACCCCATGACCGTAATATGTACGGGTCGGAGCAAATTCACCAAGTTTGTGTCCTACCATGTTTTCGGAAATGTAAACCGGCAGAAACTTCTTGCCATTGTGAACCGCAAAGGTATGTCCGACAAACTCAGGAATAACTGTACTGCGGCGTGACCAGGTTTTAATAACTTTAGTGGAGGTAGAACCTCCTTCAAGGTCAACCTTGCGCAACAGTGATTCTTCGACGTAAGGTCCTTTTTTAATTGATCTTGGCACAACTGCCTCCTTTACTTGTTCTTACGGCGCACAATAAAACGATCAGTGCGCTTATTGGTGCGGGTCTTATACCCTTTGGTCGGGACACCCCAAGGTGTAACCGGATGACGACCACCCGAACTCTTACCTTCACCACCACCATGGGGGTGGTCGATCGGGTTCATAGCAACACCACGTGACTGAGGCCGTTTGCCAAGCCAGCGATTCCTCCCGGCTTTACCAAGTTTCACATTTTCGTGATCGATGTTTCCGACCTGGCCAATAGTTGCGCAGCACTCCTGCAGCACCAGGCGCACCTCACCAGAAGGGAGGCGCAACTGCGCGTATTTACCTTCTTTAGCCGCGATCGTCGCATAAGCACCAGCACTACGTGCCAGTTGCCCACCCTTACCTACCTTGAGTTCCACATTGTGAACCCAGGTGCCGAGTGGAATAGAACGAATCTGCATTGCATTGCCAGGTTTAATGTCCGCACTGTTGCTTGCCTGAACATTGCTTCCGACTTCCATACCCTGCGGAGCAAGGATGTAACGTTTTTCGCCATCCGCATAGTTGAGCAGGGCAATCCGGGCAGAACGGTTCGGGTCATATTCGATAGATACAACCTTGGCCTGAATCTCTTTCTTGTCCCGGCGGAAATCAATAATACGGTACTTACGTTTATGACCGCCACCGGTATGGCGCTTGGTGATCCGCCCGTTATTGTTACGCCCGCCACTTTTCTTCAAAGGCTCCAAAAGTGACTTTTCCGGTGTCGCGGTTGTAACCTCCTCAAAAGACGAGGCCGTCATGTGACGCCGCCCTGGCGAGGTTGGCTTAAACTTTTTTATCGCCATTATCCTACTCCGTATTCCTTAAACTGTCATTACACGCCGAAGAAATCTATGTTGCTACCTTCGGCGAGAGTAATATATGCCTTCTTCCGATTGGGACGCTTGCCAAACTGCCGCCCGACTCGCTTTATCTTTCCTGCGGTAATCATGGTGTTGACATCGTCAACCTTGACATCAAAGGCCTTCTCAATAGCCTGCTTGATCTCAATCTTGTTGGCATCCCGTGCCACTTCAAATGCAACCACACGCCCGTCCTCTTTCTGCATGGTCGTTTTTTCGGTAAGGAGTGGCTTTTTTATAATCTGATGCAAAGGTCTCATTGCGCTAATGCTCCTTCCAGTACTTCTACGGCACCCTCTGTCAAAACGAGTTTACGGTATTTCATAACATCGTAGACATTAATGCCTTCTGCACGCAACACTTTGACATTGTGCCCCTGGAAGCGTGCTGAAAGTGCTGAACACAGCGCAGACTTTTTAACCTTTTTATTCAGTTTAAAGCCGTACTGGCGCGGCGACGGACCGAAAGCAGCACCACCACCTACATAATGAGGTGCGCGGATGGTGCCTTGACGGGCATTACCCGTACCCTTCTGTTTATAAGGTTTTTTACCCCCACCTGCGACCATGCCACGCGACTTTGTCGCAGCAGTTCCCTGACGGCGCGCAGCCAACTGACTACGGACAACATCATGGATAAGGTATCCCTTTACCGGTGTATCAAAAACGCTGTCAGATATTTCACGTTCCGACAACGGATTTTTTTGCATATCATATACAGTTACTTTAGCCATTGCACTTCTCCCGTATCACCTAGGCCTAGGCCTTCGCCTTCACCGCTTTGCGAATTGCGACCAGACCATTCTTCGGACCAGGGATCGCACCCTTAACCAGAACCACATTCTGATCGGCACGCACGTCAACAATTTCGAGGTTTTGAACAGTTACCTGCTCATTCCCCATCTGGCCGGCCATCTTCTTACCCTTAAATACCTTTGCAGGCCACGCACTGGCACCTATTGCGCCAGCACTACGATGGAACTTAGAACCATGAGTACTACGTCCGCCGGAGAAGTTCCAGCGTTTCATAACACCCTGGAAGCCCCTGCCTTTGCTCGTGCCCACCACATCTACAACATCGCCAGCGCTAAAAACCTCATCACATTTGATCTGAGCACCTACTTCGTACTCAGCCACGTCACCACCTACCTCACGCAAGAACCGGAAGACACCCTGTCCTGCTTTGGCAAAGTGCCCGGTGAGGGGCTTATTTACACGCTGGGCTTTCTGTGCTCCAAACCCGAGCTGTACTGCCATGTACCCGTCGGTCTCGGCAAGCTTTTTCTGCACTACCGTGCAGGGACCTGCTTCGATAACCGTAACCGGTATACGCGCACCGCTCTCGGTAAATATCTGGGTCATCCCCAGTTTTTTTCCAAGAATACCGTCTACCATCACTCTGTCCTCATCATCTCTATAGTAACTTGTACTGCGCTTACAGCTTGATTTCTACAAATACGCCCGCAGAAAGATCTAACTTCATAAGAGCATCTACTGTCTGCTGGGTCGGCTCGAGGATATCGAGCAGCCGCTTATGCGTGCGGATCTCAAATTGCTCGCGACTTTTCTTATCTACGTGCGGACCACGCAGTACACAGTACTTATTAATTACTGTGGGAAGCGGAATGGGTCCTGCCAAGCGAGAACCTGTGCGCTTCACCGTATCTACAATCTCATTTACTGCCATATCCAGCAGTTTATGGTCATACGCCTTGAGGCGAATTCTTATCTTCTGACTAGCCATCTGAATCCTCTACTACTCAATAATTTCGCTTACAACACCAGCGCCTACGGTACGGCCACCTTCGCGGATTGCGAAGCGAAGCTCTTTGTCCATGGCGATGGGGGTGATCAGCTCTGCGCTCATGGCGATGTTGTC
>JAIVHC010000251.1 GCA_020201305.1 Geobacteraceae bacterium | reverse complement strand
GATTATCCCCGCCGCTTTTCCATGCCCCTGACCCACGATCCGGGTTTTCTGGCACAGTATGTCCAGAGTGTAATCCGCTTTGTGCCGGATATAACCCCACACAGCCTCCATCTCAATATCGAAGTTTTATACCCTGATGACACGGACCTTCCCGCGTTGAGCGATTATCAGTGTCTTTTGCTTCTGGGCGGGGATATGCAGGTGGACGCCGATGGTAAAATACGCGAACAACGCCTGTGTCGGCATGAGTTGATGAAAATGGTGCGTCAGCGCCAGCATCTCTCATTGTTTGATAACAAGCCCCATCAGGTGAATGAATACGCATTTTTGCGCCTGCATCGCAACTGTGCGCCCGAAGTCTGGACCACTGTTTTTCTCGCCCTGAAAGGTTTTAATGCGGTAAGCCGGGTGGGGGACGATGCCCCGGATCCTATTAATGAGCTCGCGCGCTGGGGGCGGTGTCCACACGCGCTGGAATATGCCCGGATCGAGGCGTTTGTGCGGCGGGTGCGGCGTGGCCTCGAACGCGAGCAGAGCTATTCATCTGCCGAACTCAATCGTTACATGGAAGATTTGACGGGCATCCTTGTGCGGGAAAATCAACGCCTTGAAGTTTCTGCATAACCCTGCGGTTTTGTTGACACGCTTTATTCTTATCGCAAAATCGTTCACACCCGTACAGATGGGGAGCAGAGCGCAGCACCGGTTCGGCGCACATGGCCGGATCCACCAGAATGCTCTGGGTGCGGTCGCAGTAGCGCAGACGCTCAGCCATTTCCGCAAGTTCCGCGTCCGGATGGCCGTTGGAGCGAAACGATGCCCATTGCCCGCATTCGATGCGCACCTGGCGCTGGTGGTTGTTGCTCAGATGATCTTCCGGATAGGTGTAGACCCACGCATCGATCTGTTTCAGGTCTCCTTGTTCATCCTCCTGCTCTACAATCAGCGGGAGTTTTTTGCGTATATAGGTGCTTTTGTGGGGTGCGAGGGGGTTGTACTGCTCAAGGCGATCCAACAGGCGGATGGTACGCACCGGATTGTGGAAGGTCATAAGTTCACCCGCAACCAGGGAGGTGCACGGGTCTTCAGGGTAGATGAGGGCGGGAAAGCCCATGGGGAGATAGTAAAGGTAGCCGCGACAGTACCCGGCCTGGAGGCTGGTTACCTTACGCTTGATAAAACGATTGAAGTTGGTGTAGCGCTCCATCAGGCTGCCGTAAAAGAAAAAAACATCTGTCTGTGCCACTTCACGCGCATAGAGATGTTTTTTACGCTGCGTGTAGTTCCATAAACGCCTGACCGCCACGAGATGTCTCCTATCCCAGACCCTTGCCGAAATGACTGCGGGTTGCACTCTGAAGCTTGCTCACTGCCTGAAATGAACTGCGCAACAGATCCTGCTCGCTCTTGCTCAACTCATCCGGATCGATATTGCTGCTCGGTTCCTTGCCCTCTTTAAGCAGGCTGATTTCATTACGCAGGCGCAGAAAGGAGAGGGCTTCAAACGCCACGCGGATGTGTTCCGCTGTTTCTATTGCAAACACATTATCTTTGGTCAGAGCGTCAAGACGCTCCATGGTAGTGAGAGCGCGGATCTCCCGTTCCAGGGAAAACATGCGGATACAGTCGACAATGTATATCAGGCCGCCTTTTTTGAGTGACAGCGTGCCGGCGTTGGGGCCGCTTTTTTCGGTGATGAATCGCCCCCATAGCCCGGTGGGTACTTTGTGGGAGAGGTTCAGTTGCATTACCTGGTACAGAAATGAAGGTGATCTGCGCACGGCCTGAAATACAATGCTCTGGAGGGAATGCGCGAGTTCCGCTTCGCCTACCAGGGGGATAAAGTCAAAAAAGATCGAGGAATAGCGCACCTTGTGGGGTTCCGGATTCTGCGCCCAGTCCGCCACGCGTTTGCGCCAGTCGTTCAGACGCCCGCGCCAGACCGGGTTGCTCACCATTACATCCCCTTCACACAGGGGGTAGCCAACGTAGTCGAGAGCGTGGGTGAGTTTTTCTGCAAAGGGAATGAAAAACGCATCTACCTCTTCCTGCTGCGAATCGGGAAAATCCTCGTAGATGAAGCCGTTGTCCTGATCCGGACCCAGGAGCATTTCGCGTCGTCCCCCGCTGCCCATGATCAGAAAGCAGTGTTTGATCTGGGGTTTTGCGTAACCATTATCGAGCATCTGCTCAAAGCAAAGTTGGTAAGTGCGGCGCAGGAGACCGTGATGGATGTGGGAGAGGGTTTCCATGATCTGGGTTGCAGAGCGGCTTTCGGACATAAGTCCATCCGCCACGCGCAGGAGCAGATCGTGAACGTGCTTGAGTTCATCCAGGGTTTGCGCCTCTTCGATGCTGCCGAGCAGGAGCATCGCCTTCTGGCTACGGTGCTGGATGAGGTCACTCATGGTCACCATCCCCAGCAATTTTCTGTTTTCCACTATGGGCATATGGCGGAGGCCGTGTCCGACCATATACGCCATCGCTTCGTACATGTAGGTGGATGGTGGCATGGTTCTGAGCTGTGACGCCATCAGATCTGCGGCGCTGATGGCGTCCGGATCACGTCCTTCTACAGCAATAACTTTGCCGAGGATATCGCGGCAGGTGACAATACCCGCTATGCGCTCATCGGCATCGGTAACCATGATAGAGCGCACATGGTTCTGCGTCATGATCGCAGCCATTTCGCGCGCCGATGCTTCCGGTTTACACGTAATGGCCGGGGACGACATGATCTCGGAAAGGCGCTTCTGGAACGGATAGGATTCGAGCTTACTTAATGCCTCCTTACTGTGGTTTGTAATAATATCCGCGTACAGGTGACGCACCTGATCCACAATCGCGCTGTTGAAAAACTGGCGCAGCTCAGGTACACGCTCGGCTACTTCGTGGATCGCATCACTGGGGACGAGAAAGCATTCCAGTTCGGTAACAGTGCGCGCCCCCCCGGTGTATTTTTCCCCCGTGAATAGAGGGGTGCTGCCAAAATACTGGCCATCGCGGCGATAATCTACTACGATCTCTTCTCCACTATGGGTCAGGAGGGTGACCTCAACCGTGCCCGAGCATATAACATACAGGTAACCGGTGAAGGGATCATTCTGGTTAAAGATATGGTAGTTACGTGGGAATTTCTTGGTTTCGGTCACAGAGCCGATACGCTCAAAGTCTTCTGCCGCAAGCTCGTGGAACGGCTCCATCTCCTGTAACTTTGTTATATCGGCCATTTTTCTCCCCCTGTCACCTGATATGATGGCGTCG
>JAIVHC010000072.1 GCA_020201305.1 Geobacteraceae bacterium | reverse complement strand
CCCTAACACAGCGTAACGCTATGACAAAATATGATTATTACTAAATGGCCCAAATAGCCTGTTTCTCAAGGGCGCCGTACTATCCCTTCAGGTAATCTGCGTAAAAATATTGCCCTGCATAGACTTCCGCGCTGCATTTAATTATACTGTCGCGACATTGTTTAACTACAGCGCCCTAACGCGGAGCTCCACATATGCAACACACATCGAAACCATACCTTAACAGCGCACCCAAGGTTCTGCTCTACGCTACAGCGTTTGTCCTCGGTGCCTTAGCCCTGTGTTTTTTTTCTTACGTGCAAAAAATTATGGCCGGGTACCCTCAGCAAGGGATCGGGTATATCGTTCCGGCTTTAGCAGGCGGTGGAATGGGTCTGTACATCCGCATACTGGTCGTGCGTTTGCAGCAGGCAGAACTTGAAGCCAACACCACCATGGGTGCGGGAAAACTTCTGCACAAAATAATCTACCTTGGCGCCTGTCTGGTCTCAGGCAGTGTGGTATTGTGCGTTTTCTCTCTGACACAGAAGGTTCTGGCCGGGTACCCGCTCAAACTTGCCGGGTTTGTCACTCCGGTACTGTTCGGCGGCGCCAGTGGACTGATTCTGGGTATATACTTGTACCGCAACCGCCAACTGGTACTCCAGCAGAAACTAACCAACTTACGCCTGCAACAGGAACGCAACCGCTTGTACGACATCCTCTCATCCATAGATGATGGACTGGTGGTAACGGATGAAAAGCGCAATATTGAGTTGGTCAACAACGCCGCCGTTTCGATACTGGATATCTCAGCGTGTGAAATGCGCGCCAAACCCCTGACCCAGATATTCGACAATTGTACCAGCGACAGCACTGAAGATTTTATCAACACCGACGCTGAAGAAGGTGCCGGACAGACGTTTCGCATTTTAACATCCGACGGCTCCGTGCGGGTGGTTAAAGCCAAAATAACCCCTATCCACAATCAGAACATCCGCACCGGCGCAGTAGTCCTGAGCCTGCACGACACCACCGAAGAATACAAACTCGAACAACTAAAGACAGAGTTCATGTCCACCGCCACCCATAATCTCAAAACCCCGATCACCGCCATATCGGGCTATGCGGAACTGTTGCTCGCCCAGGAAGATCTGCCGCAAGAACAACAGCATGAATTCCTCACCTACATATACGATAAGGCGTGGAATCTCGACCACATGATTGACAACCTGCTGACTTTGCGCAGGGTTGAGGATGGCCGCGATCTGCGTCTGCACAAGGAACCCTGTCATGCTGAAGAGATCCTGGAGGCGGTGCGCAAATTATGCGGCGACCTGCCTCCCAAAATCAGCTTCAAGTTTGATGTGGAACAGGTGGACACAATCCTGAATGTCGATACGAAAAAAATCTACCAGGCCCTGGAGAATATTATTGACAACGCTGTGAAATTTTCTCCCGAAGGGGGAATCGTAAAAATCAGTGCATCTCGCGCTGGCAACCACTACCAATTCTGCATCCAAGATGAAGGGATAGGCATGGAGGAAGAAGAGCTTGAACATATCTTCGATCGCTTCTATCGTGCTGAAACCGCTGTGCAGAACACGCCGGGAATCGGCCTGGGAATGAGCCTGGTAAAACAAATTGTCGACGCGCATGGGGGCAATATCGAAGCACACAGCAAACCCCATCAGGGCAGTACGATTATCCTCTCCTTTCCTCTGAACGCAAACGCAACCTAGAGCCACACACTATGCATGCTAACGCTCCTTTCCATACCTCCGCGATTATGCGCATCACCAACCTGAGTACCTTCTTTTTTACCCCACAGGGGATAATCAAAGCAGTACGGGATCTGAGCCTGGCGCTCCATGCCGGCCGGACCACGGCGCTTGTGGGCGAATCCGGATGTGGCAAATCCATCACGGCCTTATCCATTCTGGGCCTGGTACCGGAACCCGGCCGTATTGTGAACGGGGAGATATACTTTGAACAGCGCGATCTTACCCTGCTCTCACAGGATCAACTCCGTCGCATTCGGGGCAATCAGATAGCTATGGTGTTTCAGGATCCTATGACCGCACTCAATCCGGTCTTCAGCATAGGTGCTCAGATTGAAGAAGTTCTCCTCCTGCATCGCGGCTTAAGCCGGAAGGAAGCCAGGATCAAAGCGGCAGAACTTCTCCATCAGGTTGGAATCCCCAGCGCTCAGGAGCGTCTCGACTCCTTCCCGCACCAGCTCTCAGGCGGAATGCGCCAACGTGCCATGATTGCCATGGCCCTGGCATGCGATCCGCAGATTCTGATAGCGGATGAACCCACCACGGCCCTGGATGTAACCATCCAAGCGCAGATAATGCATCTATTACACACCCAGCAGCAAGAGCGCAATATGGGGATCCTCCTCATCAGCCATGATCTCGGCATTGTGGCACAACACGCCGACCACATTGCGCTAATGTATGCCGGAATGGTGGTGGAGCAAGGGGACACATTCAGCATATTCGAACATCCACAACATCCATACACGCGCCACCTGCTTAACTGCGTGCATGCCGAAAACCGCAGGGAGGGAGCAACCGCAGCTCCCCACACCCCTGAATCCTGGGAGGAGCGTTACCGTCCCCGCACCAGTGGCCTCCCCCCAATGCAGGATATCGGCAATGGTCACCGTGTACGTTCCTGGGAGGTGCCCGTATGAGTGAATTGCTCAACCTTACCCATGTAAGCAAAACGTTCAGCCTGCGCACTCGTGCGCCAGGGCGCAGGCACACAACCATACCCGCAGTGAGCGATCTGAGCCTTGTCGTTCAGCGGGGGGAGGTGCTCGGTCTGGTGGGAGAATCAGGATGTGGCAAATCGACCCTGGGAAAGCTTGCTGCCGGATTGATTCCTGCAGATAGCGGCACTATTCACTTCAACGGCACCGACATTACCCGAATCTCAGCGCGGCGCATGCGCCCTCTGCGGCGGGGTATGCAGATGATATTTCAGGATCCGTTCTCTTCTCTTAATCCGCGTATGCGCGTACGTGACATCCTCGCCGAGCCCTTTATTATCCACAACCTCGCCCCTGAACATATGCGCACCCAGATTGAACAGAATCTGCTAGAGGTAGGACTTAAGCCCGCAGATGCGCAACGCTACCCGCACGAATTCTCCGGCGGGCAACGTCAGCGCATTGGAATCGCGCGGGCATTGAGCCTGCGTCCTGAGCTCATTATCGCGGATGAGCCGGTTTCCGCTCTAGACTTGTCGGTACAGGCACAGATTGTGGCACTGTTACAGGAGTTGA
>JAIVHC010000250.1 GCA_020201305.1 Geobacteraceae bacterium | reverse complement strand
CTCCGGTTCTTCCTGGGTCTCACACCCACTCACTTCGAGCAGCTCGCCCAGGTCGAGATCCTCGCAGCGCATGGTCTGCTGCAGGAGATCGGAACGTCCGACCAGATCCTGGGTGCGGGAGAATCCCAGTTTGGCGGTAAGCATGGCGATCTCGGCTCCCATGGCACGGAAAAAGGTGGTTTCGTAGATGATCCCGTTCTCCTTGACTCGGGGCACAAAGCGCTTCAGGCCGCGGGCGCGCGCTTCCTCCACGCTCTCGATCTGGGTGGCAATCCCCACGTGGCAGGTGCCGAGATGGCACTGGCGGCACGCGGTACATCCGATGATAATCATGGGCATGGTGCCGAAACCGACCCGATTTGCGCCGAGGAGCACGAGTTTGACCACATCGCGCCCGGTGCGTGCGCCGCCATCGGCCCAGAGTTCCACCTTGTCGCGCATCCCGATACACGAGAGGGTGCGGTGCACTTCACGCACCCCGACCTCCACCGGAAGTCCGGCAAATTTGATCGCATGGCGCTTCGCCGCACCGGTGCCGCCGTCGTAGCCACTTACGGTGAGGATATCCGCGCCGGCTTTCACCACCCCCATGGCAATGGTGCCGATGCCGGCGACTACGGGCATCTTGACCCCGATGCGCGCGCGGGGATTGGCGGTACGCAGCTCTTCAATGAGCTGGGCGAGGTCTTCAATGGAGTACACATCGTGGCTGTTGGAGGGGGATATCAGAGTAACACCGGGGCGTGAGTTGCGCGCCGCGGCGATCGTGGCGGTCACCTTGAAACCGGGCAGGTGTCCTCCCTCACCCGGCTTGGCTCCCTGCCCCACCTTGATTTCGAGGTAATCCGCAGAATTGAGGAGATCCATATGTACGCCGAAGCGCCCCGAGGCGATCTGCTGCCCGCGGTGCTCACGGAACTTCCCCAGCATATCGGGGATCTCGCCCCCTTCACCGTTCATGCAGATGATGTTGAGCTTCTTTGCGGCTTCAGCGTAGATGCGAAACGGGATCTCCCCCTGGGAGCCGAGGCTCATGGCCGAAATCAGAAACGGGTACGCATGGGTGCCGATGCCGGTGTCCACATCCTCGGGGTCGATGCTGAGTTCCCCCGGAAAGCGGAAATCGAGCAGGTGCCGGATTGCGAGGGGATGATCTTTTTCGTATTCGGTAATGAGACGGGAAAGATCGCTGTAGTTCTCCTCCATCTTCGCCACGGCGGCAACATGCTTCCAGATGCGCGGATAGAGACGGAACTGGGTGGGCACCGCCTGCTTGGTTTTATTCCGCACAATATTACTCCGGCTGCGCAGATTCTCTTCCAGCCGTGCAAGGGTCATCCCACCGTGCGTACTCCCGTAAAAATTGGGGGTTTCGAACATCTCCACCAATTCCGGCGCGAGACCCACGGAGGCGAAGTATTTGCCGTACCCGTCAATTTCGTGGGTACCCATGGTAGACATCGCGCTCTCAAACCCGGCCACCAGCGCAGCGATGAGGTTCTCCATCCCTCCCTCAACGGCAGCGGCCTGCTCCCACATCATGTAGGGGCAGAGCGCATCCGCCCCCATGGCTTTGTGGAGCAGGATATCATGCAGATTGCGCAACGCCCCGGAACGCACAATGAGCGCGGTGCGGCGGCGCAGGGGGATATTGCCTGCACCTTTGGTGCGGCGCAGGGCATTATTGATGGCGCAGAGAGCGAGGATAGGATCAAGAAAATGGTGCGCCGGACTGAAGGTGGCACAATCATCCAGGAGGATGACATAGCCCTTGCGCGCAGCGGCAATGGCTTCGTCACATAAACGCTCCAGGGTCTGGGTTATGCTTTCCCTCTCCTTCAATGCACAGGAGAGAACACGGTAGTGCCGCCGCGCTCCGGCACAAAAAACCGCCAGCACTGCTTCGAGGCTCGCGATATCGTACTTCTGCGCCACCTCCTGCTGGTCGGTGGCGGTATTGATGCGCAACCCACCGGTGAGCAGGGGCGCGGCAAGAGAGAGGGATTTCTGCTGGCGTCCGCTCCACTGCAGACGCGGCCCGAGAAATACGCGCGTGGAGAAATGCTCGATCTCGCGCTTGTGATCAATGGCCGGGTTGGTAACCACCGCCACCTGCTCCTTGAAGTAATCCGCCAGGTTCTGATGCGTGACCGCGAGGGCCGCAAGGGGGCCATCGTAACCGAGGGAGGCCATGGGGCCGCTGCCATGCTCGGCCATATGCTGCAGATCCACGGTATCGCTGGTTTTCCAGGCAAAGCCGGTGAGGAGGTTATCCTGACGCAGCCGCGCACTGCGGCGGAAATGCGGCCCTTCGCGCGTATCCAGGCGTTCGAGGTCGGAGGCACACAGGGTCTCTTTCTTTACGTGGTGGGTGGCTATGCGCTGTTTCACCCGGCTCACCACTTCGGCACGGAGCTTGTCCTGGCTCAACACATCCACCCCCTGACGCGCACGCAGGGTGAGGCCGATCTTCTCGCCGGGAGCGAGAATCACCGGATCGTGCAGAATTTCCTCCTGGTGCACCACTCCGGCTTCCGAGGAGGCAAAATAGCTGTCACTCGTCTCGCCGAACCACAGAGGGCGGAAACCCATGGCATCGACACTTATGACACACTGATTCTGCGCCCGGCTGATGATGGCGGCAGGGCCCTGTGCACTGGCACCGAAAAACTGGCGTAACGCTGTATAAGCATGGTTGTGATCCGGAGCAAAGTTATTGCGCTCACTTGCCACAGGGGGAAAACAGATATCCATGGCTTCAAAGAGGCTGAAACCGTACTCATGGATCAGACCTTCGAGGGTGCGATTGAGATCCTGCGAATCACTCCCCCCGCAGGGAAGGGAAAACCCGAGCATCCGCGCCTCTTCGCGCACCCGCGCGATGGTGTTGATCTCGCCGTTGTGCCCCAGAAGACTGAACGGCTGCGCGCGCAGCACCGTGGGGAGGGTGTTGGTAGAAAAACGGCTGTGTCCGATGGTATTCGCGGACTGAAATTCCTTGCGCTTCAGTTCGGGATAGTAGAGGCGCAACACCTCGGGGGCACCCTGGACCTTATACACCGCCACCGTATTCGACAGGGATGCCACATGGACATTGAAGCGCTCTTCGATGAGGCGATGCATCTGATACAGGGTACGCGCCGGGTTCTTGTTCTGGACCAGGAGTGCAATCTGGAGGAACATCGGTGCATTGGCACGTGCGCGCGACGAAAGGGTCTCGGTGCGCACCCGATCACGCAACTCCACCAGCACATTTCCCCCCTTCCGCCCGATCA
>JAIVHC010000009.1 GCA_020201305.1 Geobacteraceae bacterium | reverse complement strand
GGGGTTAACTGAGTTGTCGCTGGCTGGTTTTACCTGCCAAATGCGAGCATATGTTCCTATATCCAGAGAATAGCACCGGTCATGCTGAAGTCAAGAATCGCTACCCGTTCCAATCTCAACTTCAAGCATAGATGTGCACGCGTTTTCTACTCCTCAAGCATCTTCAGATAATCACGCGCTTCTTTACCTAACCTGGTTTTATCTTCGCGATTCGCTATCTCACGAAACTCTTCCCGCGCCTTGGAATTTTCATCCTGTTTGAGTAGAGTCTGGGCATATTCGAAGCGTAAGGCATTATCCAGGGGATCTATATCGAGAGCATGCTCAAATACTTCCTGCGCGAGGGAGAATTTCCCCATTTTGGCGTAACTCTGCCCCAGCAGGCTCAGCACGGTCATGTTGTCGGGAAACTGCTTGAGCGCTTCTTTGTATGCCATTACCGCGCGGGTATATTCCCCTGCACGGTGATGTGCAACTCCCAATCCCGTCAGAGCCCGAACCGGATATTTGAACACCAGATTATCGGCTGCTTTGCGAAAATAAGTTGCAGCGTCATTCCACCGCTGCATATCCAGATACAGGGCAGCCAGATTGTTCTGGATGTAGGGATCCCCAGGTTTTAGCTCCAGTGCTTGCAGGTAATGGATTTCAGCCTTTTCAAATGCCGCCTTATGCTGGTATGCCTGCGCTATAAGATTGTGCATATCTGGATTACGCGGCTGCATTTGCACCCCATCGAGGAGTTCCTGCAGCGCGCTAGTGTAGTCACGCATAGCCATGTAGGACTGCGCCAGTTGATAGTGGGATTTGGCCATATCATCTTCGGACGGACCCGTGGCGGCACAACCGTACACACAGCAGATAACAACTAAGATGCTGATCATTCTGAGCATGGTTTTCTCCAGTCCCGGGGGTTAATCCACCCCTTTAAATTCGGTGAGTAGCTGAACATTATGGGTACTGCTCAGATACCCCATAAACCCGCCGGCAAAGGAATCTCCGGCCCCGGTTGGGTCAAACACCGCCTCGAGAGGATACGCAGGAGCGGAAAACACACTGTGTGCGGTGAACATTACCGCCCCGTATTCCCCCTGTTTGACCACCAGGGTGGTAGGACCCATTGCCAACACCTTATGTGCCGCCTTCACCATGTTGGGCTCCTGCGCCAGTTGGCGTACTTCGGCCTCATTAATCAGGAGGATATCCACATGTTTGAGGGTCTCGAGTAACGCATCGGGCTTCCCTTCAATCCAGAAGTTCATACTGTCACACGCGACAACTTCGGGACGCACCACCTGTTTGAGCACATTCAGCTGTAGTTCCGGATCAATGTTGCCCAGAAAAACATATTTAGCATCGCGATAATGCTTTGGCAACTGCGGGTCAAAATCTGCGAGCACATTGAGCTGGGTATCCAGGGTGGTGGCTTCGTTGAGGTCGTAACCGTAGGAACCCTTCCAGCGAAAGGTTTTGCCTGAGGTTCGGGTTATGCCATCTGTATTGACCCCGCGTTTTTGCAGAAACTCTATATGCTCAGCAGGAAAATCCTCCCCCACCACCGCCACCAGATCAACGGGAGTAAAAAAGCTCGCTGCAGTAGAAAAATAGGTGGCGGAACCGCCGAGCACCTCTTCAGCCTTCCCGAAGGGGGTCTCTACACTGTCAAAAGCCATGGAACCAACTGCTAAAATACTCATATCTGCTCTACTCCTTAAAATACTTGCCGATAATCAGGTCGAGTTTTGCCCGTGTAGTGGGATTGAACTGTGCGGGAGCCGTCATAACGCAGTGCTGCGCAGCATTCACACATGGGCAGGTGCGTGTACCACTTATGATCTTTACTGCTGCGGCGATAATTTTTTTTGCCATCTCGATATTCTCCTGCATGATAGCTACCACTGCTTCCACCGATACATCATCGTGGGCCTCATTCCAACAGTCGTAGTCAGTCGCCAGAGCTACGGTGGCGTAACATATCTCAGCCTCGCGCGCCAGACGCGCCTCGGGCAGATTGGTCATGCCAATAACATCCACTCCCCAACTGCGGAACAGGTTAGACTCCGCCCGGGTTGAGAAAGTAGGACCCTCAATACAGATATAGGTTCCTCCTGTATGCACGGTCGCACCCGCTTCTTGAGCAGCAAGAGCGAGGCTCTGACTCAAATCGGAACAAATGGGGTTGGCAAACTGCACATGCCCGACGATCCCTGCGCCAAAGAAGGTGTTGCCCCGCTTTCCGCTGGTGCGATCGATAAACTGCTCAGGCAGGACAATATGCCCCGGAGCGATCTCTTCCTGCATGCTCCCCACAGCGGAAACTGATATTATCTGTTCGACACCGAGCATCTTCATGCCGTATATGTTGGCTCGATACGGAACTTCGGAGGGAAGATAGCGATGCCCGCGCCCGTGACGCGGCAGAAAAACCAGCTTTACCTCGCCCAGAGTACCGGTAATATATGCATCCGAAGGTTCACCAAAGGGGGTCTGCAGGCGTATCTCTTCAACATTCTGCAGTCCTTCCAGTTCATACAGACCACTCCCGCCAATTACACCAATCACCGGTTGCGCCATCTACTCTGTCCTTTCCACACCTTTAGTGTTGTGAGATTCAGATTTAAGTTTACCCTTAAGTTGACCGCATGCTGCAGAGATGTCCTGTCCCTTGCTTGCTCTGCGGATAGCTACAATGTTGCGCTGAAGCAGAAAGCTCTGAAATGCGTTTATATTTTCCTCAGAGGGACATTTGTATATCGATCCCTCGTGCTCGTTGAACGGAATGAGATTTACCTTTGCCTTTACCTCGTGGAGTAACTTCACCAGACGCCGTGCATCAGCGATGGAATCGTTAAGATCGCGTATAAGGATATATTCAAAGGTTATGCGGCGTTTGCCATGCAAAGGGAAGTCGCGACACGCCTGGATAAGGTCGCGCAATGGATAGCGCTTGTTTACCGGCATCAGGCGGCTTCGTACTTCGTCGTTGGAGGCGTTGAGAGACACCGCAAGGTTTACGTTGATACGGCGGGCCAACTCATGCATTTGCGGCACCAGCCCGCATGTTGAAAGGGTTATCTTGCGCGAGCTGTAATCCATTCCCGCGGGGTCATAGAAGATCTCAAGCGCGCTCACCATGTTATCCAGATTCTGCAACGGTTCTCCCATCCCCATCACTACGATGTTGTGGATGTGATGTTCGCGCCGTATCGCACAAACCTGATTCACAATTTCCGCCGTGGTAAGGTTGCGCTTCAACCCGAATGAACCGGTAAGGCAGAAATCACACTGCATTGCACATCCCGCCTGGGAGGAGATACACAGGGTGGAACGCCCACTCTCCATGGGAATAAGAACGGTTTCAATGCTCTCGTCGTCAGTTAAGCGAAAGAGGTATTTCCGCGTTCCATCCGCACTTACCTCTTCGGTCTCCGGGGTCCATTCTGAAATATACGCACGCTGTTCCAGTTCCGCGCGCAGATCCTTGGACAAATCAGTCATCTGACTGAAATCAGAGACATTCTTTTTGTACATCCAGCTCATCAGCTGCTTACTGCGGAAGCGCTCTTTACCCAAGCCGGCTAAAAAGGCTATCAGGTCGGTGGAGGTAAGGCCGCGTAAGTCTACTTTCGTGTCACCCATTGCTGTCACTTCACCATCTGTGTGGGGGTAATGTTCGGCTGCTAAACATCACAGCAGGAATTAAAAAAGCCCCACGGATTGTATCCGAAGGGCCCTTAATCCTCAAGCATGATTGAGCTTACTGCTTACAGCAGTTCCATACCGGAGAAGAAGTATCCAAGCTCGAATGCTGCAGTCTCAGGAGCATCAGAGCCGTGGGTAGCATTTTCTCCTATGGAGGTACCAAACTCGCGCCGCAAAGTGCCTTCTGCTGCGTCTGCAGGATTAGTTGCTCCCATCAGGTCACGCCACTTCATGATTGCATTTTCGGCTTCGAGGGCCATCACTACGCAGGGACCACTGCTCATAAAGTCGGTGAGTTCAGCGAAAAAAGGGCGTTCTTTATGTACATAGTAGAACCCTTCAGCTTCAACCTTGCTGAGATAGATTTTTTTGAGTCCTACAACCTTGAATCCTTCAGCGTAGATCCGATCCAGAATCTTACCTGCGTTTCCGGCTGCAAACGCGTCGGGCTTTATAATGGCAAATGTCTTTTCCATGTAGCATGGTCCTTTCCGATGATCAATTTTGGTAAAATAGCAGACCCCGCCAGAAGCGGGAGAGAAGTTTATAACTGGTGCGTTGCAATGCACCAAGGTGTGGGCTTTTACCATCCATTTGCACAAAAGTCAACGTGCGTTTGCGCTGGATAACACCCTACCCCCAGAAGGTAACCTGGTTGCGCCCCAGCTCGATTGAGCGTTGCAGTGCATTATCTGCCCGCTCGAGAGTCTTGTCCAAAGATTGCTTATCTTCAACGGATACGGCACCGATGCTTGCACTCATAATAAAGGGGAGATCTGCGCAGGTTTGTTGATGCAAATTATCTAACAGCATATGAGCCACTTTGAGGGCTGATTTACGATCAGAATTGGACAGAAGGATAATGAAGCGATTTGCACCCACCTGGCCGATGATATCTGAGCGGCGCAGGGATGATCCGATATTTGTGATTACCTGGGCTATAAGATTGCTCGCAAGGTTTTCACCTAAAACCGCTGCAAAGTGATAATAGTAATCTATTTCGATACTCAAAATAGAAAAAATATTCTGATAGCGCTGGTAACGGTGCCAGTCCCGATTGAGAGCGTCATAAAAGGCCGCGGTACCTAGGACATTGCACGTATTTCCTTCTAGGTTCGAACCGCACTCCGAAGAGCCCGCATATGCGCACGGGTGCAAATGCTCCGTTTTTTCAAATTCATTAGCTATACCTACAACCCCCAATAGTGAACCGGAATCCGCGTACACCAACTGGCAGGTAAAATCGGCAGACTCAGCCGCTCCTATAATATGCAGGCAGAAGGTATGTTGGTCACCGTTGATATCTCTCGGCTTTATATTTTGAAGATATTCCTGCAATACACATCCATAAGAAGGTTCCGCTTTTTGTCCGCATATTTCAGACGTTAACCCCGCTTGAGCCAGGGTTTGGCCTAGCATATCTGCAGCAGATACACCTAATTTTTGTGCAATAGCTTTATTCCAAACATTAATCTGAGCCTCAGCATCTGTAAAAAACAAGGCTACTGGAAGCGTCTCAAGCATCTGTTCGTAAGCGTCTGTGCTAAATTTTTGTATTTTTTCCATCCCGGTATTTATCTCCGCTAGTTATTCATCCCCGCACTTAATAAATCATTATATAATTAGAATACATATTCCCGCCGAAGTCAAACAGATTATTGCAGAAATTCCAATACTTGCGTTAGTGCCAAACCACGGTGGCTTATACGGTTTTTCTCTTCCAGCGCCAGCTGTGCCAGAGATTTCTCCTGTTTCGGGAGCCAGAACAGGGGGTCATAGCCAAATCCCCCACTACCTTCTGGCGCACCCAGGATGACCCCTGAAAGCTTCCCTTCAAAGAGGCGGCACTCTCCATCCGGTGCGCACAGAGCCATAACACACACAAATGCTGCCCCACGTTCTGACACAGGAACCCCCTGCAAACATTCAAGCAGATATGCGTTATTTTCCGCATCAGTGGCATTGGCGTGGGCAAATCGTGCCGAGTGCACCCCGGGACGTCCGTCCAGGGCATTAACTACGAGGCCGGAATCATCAGCAAGGCTCAACTCCCCACTCTGCGCAGCTATTGCCTGTGCCTTTTTACGCGCGTTGTGTGCGAAGGTATCTCCATCTTCTACTGCAGGTTTCCACTCAGGGTGTGCGTCCAGACCTTCTAATTCGACAGGCGTACAATTAAGCCGCGCTCTGATCTCACGTAACTTGCCCTGATTGGTAGTAGCTACAATCAAACGCATGACGATCCCTTCAGAGTCTGATGTTGAAGTTCGTGTATTTCAGCGCACCCCTTTAAAGCCAGATTGCGCATGGCATCGAGTTCCGCCTCGCTGAAAGGGCGCGTCTCCGCCGTGCCCTGTATTTCGATAAATTTCCCTGAACCGGTAATCACAAAGTTCATGTCCACATCGGCGCAGGAATCCTCGGTGTAGGCAAGATCCAGGAGGGGGATGTCGTTCACTATCCCGGTGCTGATCGCCGCAACTGAATCCACTACCGGACTCTGCTTTAGCACACCCTGTTCCAGCAGCGAAGCAACTGCAAGCTGAAGTGCCACATAGGCGCCGCTGATAGCTGCGGTGCGGGTTCCTCCATCAGCCTGAAGCACGTCACAATCAAGTTGAATAGTACGCTCCCCCAAAAGGTCAAAATCGATTACAGCGCGTAGAGCACGTCCGATAAGACGCTGAATCTCATGGGTACGCCCCCCGATTTTGCCTTTGGTTGACTCACGCATATTGCGGGTATGGGTAGCGCGGGGCAACATAGCGTATTCTGCGGTGACCCAGCCACGTCCTTCACCCCGCATAAACGGAGGAACTTTCTCCTCCACAGAGGCATTGCACAATACCGTAGTCATCCCTGCGCGAATCAGCACAGAGCCTTCGGCATAGCGGGTAAATCCGGTTTCAAAACTCACGGGACGCAGTTGTTCGGCCTGCCGTCCATCAACACGATTCTGTTGCATCAAAATTCTCCTACAGCCCTTTTGCTCCGGGTGTTTGTTTGAATTACTATATGTAGTGAGCGATCACGGTTTATTTCAGGGGAATGGGCCCATATCTGATGGCGTCGCAAAAAATCATAACCTGAATTCATATGGTTTCAAGATTCTTATGGAAATCCTGCATCCCCTGCAGCAATGCAGTGGCCAAACGCTGGCGCTCTGTTGCATGGGTGAGGATCTGCATATCGTCTGCATTACTCAGATAGCCAAGCTCAATTAACACTGTGGGTAGATCGCCACGCGGAACAGGTAATAAAGGGGTGCTTGTAACTTCGCGCACCTTGAACCCCGCTTCACGTAGGGCGGTACTTAAACGCAACGCGAGAGCTATGCTGCCACCAGAACTGAACGTTTCGAGAGTCTCAACCTCTGGGTTGGTGCGCACATAGAGATGAATCCCCCTCTGCTCTGGATTCAACGCCGCCTGTGCATGTAAAAGGAGGAGAATATCGACGGGATTTTCGCGCGTCGCCTCCAGGCGCTTTTTAGCACTGAGGGTGTAGTCTTCATTTCGGGTCAAATACACCGGAACACCAAGTTGCATCTTTATGTGACGGCGCAAATCCTGCGTCAGCCTTAACGTTACATCCTTTTCTTTTACTCCATCCAGACCTATCACCCCGGTATCGTTCCCACCATGGGCGGGGTCAAGGGCTATGCCGCGTAAATTCTGGCGATTGTGGGAAAATTGACTATGCAACAGAAAAGAAAAAAACTGATCCCGACCTGTGGCTTCGCTGTCGCGGTCTGGAGCCTTTCCAGCCAGGTTTCGATAATAGATATCGTATGGAAGTTGATTTGCAAGTTGATTCAGAACTACCTGTTCCGCAATTCTCAGGCGCCCGTCAATAAAGCGTGCCGGACGCTCGAGCATGATGAACCTTTGCCCATATTTCATGTAGGGGCCGCCAGGATACAAACTGGCTTTACCTTGCGGAAGGTTGATGAAGTACTGATGTTGGGTTGAATGCCAGTAACCGGAAACACCTATAGCAGGCAAGACATCATCAAGGGCCAGGTACGCTGTACCATCATGATTGTAAACCTCTTCGATCAAACGCGGGCTCTGCCCTTGTCGCGCCAATTCAACCTCTGCACTGACCTGTGTAGATACAAGGCAGATACTCACAAAAAACAGATAACAGATGAAACGCATGGTATCCAATCTCACCCCGGGCAAAAGCCGGGTCAATGGGGGATAGAACGCAGAGGTGACTAAATTCAGAATGTGGCGAAATAGGCACCGCTAAAGAAGTGCCTGCTCCTCTACGTCCTGATATTCAAATATATCCAACAATCGAGATATAAGTTTTCGCTCCAGTTCCTCCTGAGCTTCCCTTGTATCACTTATACCTTTTATCTGCCCTCCAGCAATCATGCCGTGGCCGCCAGCAGTTCCCAACCCTTCGAGCAGACGTCGCACCACCCTGCCTGCAAAGATATCTTCGCGGTCAGTGCGCAACGAAAGCACCTCTTCGTTCCCGATGTATCCCAGCCCCAGAACCAGTCCTACCCCTTCGGTACGCAATAGAAAGTCTGCCATCTCGGCTACAATATCAGAGTGATCGATGTCAAATAGATTGAATACAAGGATATCGTTGTAGGTGCGCGCTGACTGCAACGCCTTGTCGAAACTGGCAAAGTAACTTCGCGGCACTTTGGCCTGGGCGATATCAAAAAGAATTCTGTTGTTGCTCAAAGATAAAAGTTCCAGATAGGCATGCCGATCCGGAGCCACCCATTCCCGCCCCAGATCCTGGGTTTCGGAGCGGATGGCATAGAACATAGCGGTCGCAAGTCGTGTACTCAAGCGGATATTTTGCGCCTGCAGATACTCAAATAAAATCGTTGCACAGGCACCGTACTCAGGCCGAACATCATAAATAATATTTGCGGCAGGTGCATCGTTACGGATGGGATGATGGTCAATAATTACATTGAAATCCCGTTCTGACGCCATGCTGCTGTTGCCCGTCCCCGGCTGCGCGTCAACCATACAGACATGATCAAAATCAGCCATTTCAAGCAGATCAACCTGCTCGACATGGATCTCAATTTTATCAATCAAGATGCGGTTTTCGCGGCGTCCAACAACCCCACCACAGGCAATTATCGTCTTTACACCCCGCGCCATCTCGATCAGGTAACTCAATGCATAGGCACTGGCGAGGGCATCTGGATCCGGGTTGTCGTGAGTAACAATTAGAACCCTGTCCTCCGGAGCGATCCGGCTTAGCAGTTCATTACTGTATTCGAGGGAACGATTTTCGTACATAAACTTACACCTCCAAACGTGGTGCTCCGGTAGACCTGCAGTTACTCATTCTGCCCACTATTCTGTATGCTAGTGCAACGTGCATCAGATCCACGAAACCACGTACATGAAGTAAAAAAGCAGCGTAAAGCTGATCACTTTACATCAAACTTAAGCACATTTCTACTGTACGCACGGATGAGCTCGCTTTTTTTAAGCACTCCCATCACCTTACGTGGGGAGTACACGCTCACCACCGGTATGGTTGATATATTCCTGCCCTTGAACAGTTCAAAGGCTTTTTCCAGATTATCATCCGGAGTGATGGTAATGACATCGCGAGTCATGATCTCAGAAGCGAGAACCAGATATGCCAACTCCCCCATCTCCCCGAGGCAGGCTTTCAAATCGTGCATGGACAAGATGCCGACCATCAGATTATCTTTGTCATGTACTACAAAGTGGGGATATTGGCTTTCCTGCGCCATGTTAGCCACCTGGCCTAAGGGAAGACTCTGACTGATGCTCTCAAAATTCGTCTCCATGTAGTCATATACTTTTAGAGACCTGAGCAGATTAACATCACGCCCCCGCACAATCCGCACCCCTTTGCGTACGAGCCTGGTTTCGTATATGGAGATCCCGTATCCGGCTTGTACCACGGTCAGACTTGCAATACATCCAACCATCAAGGGGAGAATAATTTCAAAATTGTAGGTTAATTCAAAGATGGTAAACATCGCAGTGATAGGTGCCAGGGTAGTACCACTGAACATGGCCGCCATCCCCACCATAGCATACAGGCTCGCTGAGGTAACTTCTGCCCCAGCAGGCATCAGCATCTGTACAGATATGCCGCACAAACTCCCGATCAGGGCACCCATAAACAGAGAGGGGGCGATAACCCCACCGGAAAAACCAGCTCCCACACAGCACACCGTTGCAATGACCTTGGCAATGAGAATAGTCACTATCAGAGCAGGGATCAATTCGGTGCCCAGGGCCTGGTTCATGGTGAAATACCCCACCCCCAGCACATGGGGACACCACAGTGCTACAGCCCCAAGGATCACTCCTCCAACAGCAGGACGTAATTGCAGCGGAATAGCTGCCGCGGTAAAGCTATCTTCTACGCGGCTGATCAACTTAATAACCAGAATGGAGAGCAACCCTGCAATAATTCCCAGAAGAATGAATACGGGAATCTCCCAGTAGTGCACCAGTGACACGGAAGGGACGTCAAAGGTTGGCAGATCACCGAGGAATTGATGGGAAACCACGGTGGCAGTAACGGCTGATACCGCTATCTGACTTAAATAACCGACCTGAAAGTCAATGAGGATGATTTCGGCGGCAAATAACATCCCCGCCATGGGGGCATTAAAGGTTGCAGCTATAGCTCCGGCAGCGCCGCAGGCCAGAAACACAATCCTCCATTCCTGCGCCACCCTCAGCACACGTGCCACTGCAGATCCGATAGACGCTCCGATGTGCACCATTGGACCTTCACGCCCGACTGAAGCGCCGCAGCTGAGTGAAATCAAGGTGGCAAGCATCTTGTAAAAGGTGGTGCGATGGTGGATCTCTCCGCCACGTTCCACCATCGCCTCAATCACATCCGGCACACCGGCACCCGACGTATTCGGCGCGCGGGGGTAAAGGATCAGCCCCAGAAACAGGCCCCCAGCGACAGGAATACCTACCACGGCATACCAGGGAAGATCCTGCGCCGCTGCCACAAGATTGTAAGGCGAACCCCAAACTGTCGCAGTGCCCTCGAGAAGCAGAAACCGAAACGCCACCGCCAACAACCCGGAAACAAGCCCAATTACAACGGCGGCGAGCAGCTGGATTATCAGACGCCCACGTACGATTCTCTGGGTTATAACTTCACCACTCATGGATATTCTAAGCACCCCATGCCAAAATGATACCCCCAAAAAATACGCTTAAGTACGCGCTTGCGTCTGGCTGGCTGAGAACACGCACCCACAGTAATTCTGGCGATAAAATTTGAGCTCTCTGGAAATCTCCACACTGCGTTTATATCCGTTCTTT
Source organism: Geobacteraceae bacterium (assembly GCA_020201305.1). GTDB lineage: Bacteria > Desulfobacterota > Desulfuromonadia > Desulfuromonadales > Desulfuromonadaceae > JAIVHC01. The sequence continues at coordinate 1,080 of JAIVHC010000009.1, read as the reverse complement.
TTTTTAAAATTTGCAGCATAGAAGTCAACCCCGTAACGGCGCGCAATTGCGATGCCCAGACGGTTAATGCGGTCGAAGCGTTTATGCGGTGAAATAGACAGAACCGTGGCAAACAAATCATAATCATGCGCGCTGGCATACTTTGCCGCATGCTGTAACCGTAGGCGAAAACAGCGGTTGCAGCGCCTGCCCCGCTCCGGCTCCCGTTCGAGGTCGCGAACCTGATCCATCCATTTAGCTGGAACATAATCGGCAACGATACAGTTAATCCCTGCAATATGGCTACACCAGCGTTGCAACTCATCCCGACGCTTAATATATTCCGCACGCGGGTGAATATTGGGGTTATAAAAGTAAATAGTGATGGCGTAGTCAGCTGCGAGCCTCTCAACTACAGCGGAACTGCATGGTGCACAGCATGCATGTAACAGCAGGCGTGGCTTAGCATGTTCTTGAAATGAGGACCCATTATCGGTTATGGAAGCAAGCCGGGGCAAATATTCCTCCACTTTCTATTTCTTAAAAATTGAAGAGTTGTTGCTCAACAGTTAACTCTCTTGTTATATTGCGCGGCATGAAAGATATCTTTATCGCCGATGCCCATCTGAAAAAACCCTCAGATGCCAATTATATACAACTCCTTAAATTTCTGAAACAGAATCGCGGCGATATCCGCACCCTGATTCTGCTTGGGGATATTTTTGAGTTCTGGATGGGTTATCGCTACTGTGTATACAGCGCATATCTCCCCTTGCTGCACGAACTCCAGGCCCTCAGGCTGAAGGGGACTGAAATTGTAATGGTGGAAGGCAACCATGACTTTAATGTGGGCCCCTTCTTCACCGAAACCCTTGGAGCCCGGGTTATTCCCGACGGTGCCTGCATAACTCTCGGTAAAACCCGCATATGGGTTGAACATGGGGATCTCATTAACCCCGACCGCAAATATCTATGGGTGCGCAAGCTGTTCCGCAGTCGCGGGGCAAGAATCCTGAACAGGATTATCCACCCGGATCTGTTATGGAATATTGCGGCACATCTGGGAAAGTGGAGCAAAAAACAGCGCACACACCATGACAA
>JAIVHC010000071.1 GCA_020201305.1 Geobacteraceae bacterium | reverse complement strand
GATCCAGATAGCCGCCGAGACGCCAGGTTACATCACCGAGAAAAAAATGATGAAAGTAAATGAAATTATGAAAGGTTTTTTCGCGCGCATGGCGCAGGAACATGTGCTCAAAGCTGGCACGGTGTCCGAGATTGCTGAACTCCAGTTCCGCCCCCAGCGGCACCCTGCCCCCGACGCATACCTGGTGTAGCGCTCGTCGCCTCCCGATGTCAGGGCCGTGGCGCTGCATAATCCGGCGGGTCAGAACATAACTCTGCAGGCAATAGATATACAGGCTGCGCGTCCCCTCCGCCTTCACTTCCCGGACACAGGCTTCAATACTCTGGTTTATCTCAGGTGCGTGGGCATGAAACCACTCCAACGCATCCAACACGTACACCGCATCGGGGTAACATCCGGGCTGCGGTGGCGGCAGATCCTGAGCATGGTATTTGCGTAACAACTGCAGTGCGAACCCCAGCACATAGTGGCGATATATGAGATGTAAATACTCTGGCATCACCGTGTCCCTGCGCCACACATGCCGCGGGATGTGCATGCGCTTATACTGGCGCTCGGCTGCCACCTGAATGTTGTGCCGGAAAGGGGCGGCATAATAGGCATGGTAGTCGTGACGCTGAAAAAAGCGCAGACGATTCCGATAGGTCACCCCGATAAATTCACGCAGGAGGATTATCCGCTCTACGGGAGAAAGTTCTGCATACATGGCGGCGTAAGGCGTGGTTCTGAACTGCGCCGGAAAGAAAAATGCCATCCGTCACCTCCATCGCACAACGGGTAGTGAACCAAATCATCCCCTCTCCTGGGGTCAGATCCCTTCCATCTGCAGGGCTATTTCTTTAAGCAATTCACGGTTGATGGTATTTTCCGGGGTTTTGGGCAGATATTTGGTAAACATGATCTTGTCCGGGAGGTTTAATTCCCCGATATCCTCAATGATGTGCTCGCGGATCTCGCGCAAGGTCTTATTGCGGTAGCTCTCATCGCGGAAATCGCGCAGCACACAGTAGACTACGAGCATATACCCCTGCATGGGATGATCGATGACCGTAGCAGCGCATTCCTTTATGCGCTGGATATCCATTACCGCTCCCTCGATTTCATCGATACTGCGCCTGCCACTGCCGGTGGTGATGATATTATCCAGGCGTCCGGTGAGATCAAAGTTGGCATTCTCGTCATATACCGCACCATCCCCGGTGGCGTAGAAACTGCGGTTTTTGAATTTTTTCCAGAACGTCTGCTCATAGCCCACAGGATGTTTGTACAGATCCTGCAGCATGGAAGGGAGCGGGGCTGCGAGCACCAGGCGCCCGGGCTCTCCCGGGGTACTGATCTGCTCACCGTTGTGGTCCACAATCCGCGCATCGACTCCGGGGAGAGGGCGCATCATGGTATCATCCTCAAAGTCGAGGACCCCGGGCACCCCGGCAATCAGGCACCCGCCGGTCTCCGTCTGGCCCCAGATCTGGGTAATGGGCAGATTGCGTTTATTGGTAAGTTCGTACTGGGTCCAGTCGTAGATCTCTTCGCTGACTTTTTCACCCCCACAGCCGATAAGACGCAGGGAGTTGCTCGTGCGGTTCAGATAGCGTTTGGTGCTTTTGGCGCGCATGACACTGCGCAATAGCGCTGGGTTGGTATACATGACGGTGACATGGTAGCGATCCAGATAGTCGAAAAAGCACCCGGTATTTTCGTACGAAATAACCCCTTCGTACAGGAACACAGTGGTCCCGAGCATCAGGGGGCCATACACCGAGTAGGTATGCCCGTTTATCCAAGCCAGATCGGAGGTGCTCCAGAAGATATCCGTATCCACCAGGTCAAAGAGAAGCTCGGTGGTAAACTGCGCCCACATCAGATAGCCGGCAAGGCCATGCTGAACCCCGCGCGGCTCCTTGGATTTGCTCGACGTATACAAAATAAACAGGGGCTCATCGGCATTGCGCACCGGATCAAAAGTAGCCCCGCTGGCAAACTCAGAGTCATTAACCAGATCATTGTACCAGATATCGCGCTTGGGGCGCATGTGTACCTTCTGTCCGGTGTGACGCACCACGATACAGTGGCTGATCTTGTAGTCGATGCGATCCAGCGCCTCACTTACCACATCTTTAAGCCCACGCGAACGATAAGTGACCGCATCACAGGTGAAGATATACTTGGCCTGACAGTGCTGCAGACGCTGTGCCAGCGCTTCGGTTGAATATGACATATGGTAGTTGACGTGGATCGCGCCGATGCTCGCACACGCCAGCATCGCCACTACGGTCTCAGGTAGATCGGGCATGTAGATAAGGACACGGTCGCCCTTCTTCACTCCCAGATGCAGCATGGCGTTTACCAGCGACAGAACCTCATGCCCCAATGCCTGATAGGTGTAGGTGCGCTCTTCATCATCCACCCCGCGCCAGATAATCGCCGCCTTGTTACGTCGCAGGGTGCCCATGTGTTTACCCACCAAGTTGTCAAACACATCCAGCTTCCCCCCCTGGTACCAGCGATAATGGGGCGGAGCCATGCTATCGAGTACCTTCTTGTATGGCTCCTTCCAGTTGTATTTTCAGAAACACGCGCGTGGTGGCAATGGAGTCCCCCAGGGCACGGTGACGCTGCTGAATATCGACTATATAGATGTTCATAAGATCATCAAGCTGGGTACTGGTGTTATTCTGCATTACCAGTTTGTGCAGCAGCATGGTATCGAGCCACGGAGCTCCCTCCAGCGAGGCATCGTAGCATTCCTTCACATGGCGCTTAAGCATGCGCAGATCAAAATTTATATGATGCCCGACGATAATACTGTCGCCGATAAAATCGAGCAACTCCGGCAGCACTTCACAGATTGAAGGCTTGTCCACCAACATATCATCCGTGATACCATGCCACTTTATCGATTCAACCGGGATGGGATGCGGCGGCTTGACATAGGATTCATAAATCTTTGTAATGCCGCCCTTCTTAACTTTCACCGCTGCTGCATTAATAATAACATCATGTTCTACATCCAGCCCCGTAGTTTCAAGATCGATAATGCAGAAGCTAGCTGAATCTATATTTTTCTTCAAGATATCGCGCGAAGTCATTACCGCACAACAACTATGCACGAAATCAAACAAAGGGTCATCGATAACCCCCTGTTTATTTTGAGAAACATTCTTAAAAAGTTTTTTCCACATATCTGCAACCGCCATTCCAATCCTCAGCCTTGCAGCTGAGTAGAATCTTTTGAGTTTACTCTGGAGATTCTATACCCGACAGTCTATACTCGGGGAAATTTTTTTCAACAGGAGTCTTACCCATGAATTTAAAACCTATTTTTGTTCTGATAATCATAGTATCACTTATATTACAGTTGCGTAACTGTGAATACGGTGCCGAACACCAGGTCAAATTTGGTGATTTTGATCCCAAGTATAAAAACGCTCATCTCACCGCGGTGAGTGCGCAGGAGCTGCTGGGGAATAAAGAGTACTCCGAAGCGCTGCGCTACTACGAGATGGCGCGCGAGGAGATGGAGCACCCCAATGTGCGCGCGGACAAGGGGGAGGATATCTACATCAACTACGGCTTCGTAATGAATGACATCGGGGTTATCCATCTCAGTTGGGCGCTGTATGGCAAAGAGATGAACACCGACATCAGCCATATCGATCTCAACGAAATCAATGAAGATGAACTGGTCAAAGCTCGCGAGGCATTGAATGAATCCATTGATTTCTATAAGCGCTGGTACGAACATAACGAGGATGACTACGAACGTTTTGCCAAAGCGATTGCGGAGAGCTACGCCAATCTGGGTACCGCATTAAAATACAGCGGCGAGCAGGAAAAGGCCCTGGAGGCGTTCCGGCTCTCCCTGTTACGCAACCCGGATAACAAGACGGCTGAACGCGCGCTGGAGATGCTGGACATCAGTCCGACCCCCTACATAGAAGCCGGCGAAGAGGAAGAGAAAAGGCACAAAAAGCTGCCCATCTGATAGACAATATCCGCCTGATTAAGCGGGGGGCATGGCACGCCGTGCCCCCCGGCTTGTGTGTCTATCAACATGTCTCTATTTCAATTCAGAACTGATCCCCCAGCGCAAAGTACGCCTCCAACATCGGCACATTGAGGTGAAAAACCTCCTGCTGCCGAATCAACTGCGCCACCGAAGCCGCATCCACCCAACGGTGTTCCGAAGCCTCAGGGGTATCCACCGGTACGCCGCGAGTAAACATTACTATGGCCATGCACATGCAATGAAATTCACTATCCAGGACACAGGTCAGAGGGCGGAACGATTCCATCTGTGCTGCATAGGCATGCCCTGATCCTGCATGCATAGGATGAAGACTCAGGGCCTCCAATTCTGCTTCTTCATACAGCTCACGGGCCGCACACTCAAACAGAGTCTCCCCGGCGCGCATTTTCCCCTGGGGTAATTCCCACAACCCGTAGAAACGTCCGTTCGGGTTTCCCTTGGTACGGCGCTGCAACAGCACCAGCTCCGCTGTACCCGCTTCATCCCGGGCAATTATGGACACCACCGGGCGGGCTAAAATCTCTTCCTGCATGCTTATTTACTCCTCAATCGCCCTTGATCTGCGCATATGCATCCAGGGCGCGTTGACGCGAAGCCTTCAAATCTAGCATAGGTTGCGGATAGTCGTGCCCCAGCTCTATTCCGGCATCGTTGAGCATTCCGGCAGAGGCTTTCCAGGGTTCAAAGATATACTTGTCCGGCAGATGGCGCAGCTGCGGCACAAAACGGCGCACATACTCCCCCTTGGGATCGAACCGGCGCGCCTGGGTCACCGGATTGAAAATGCGGAAATACGGGGCCGCGTCCGCGCCGCACCCGGCAATCCACTGCCATCCGGCGCAGTTGTTGGCATGATCAGCATCCATCAGACAGTCGCGGAACCACGCCTCCCCATGGTGCCAGTGCAGAAGAAGATTCTTGACCAGAAATGACCCCACCACCATGCGCACGCGGTTGTGCATGTACCCGGTTTCCCAGAGTTCACGCATCCCCGCATCCACGAGGGGATAACCCGTCTCGCCACGTTGCCAACGCTGCAATACTTCAGCATCATCGCGCCAGGGGAAACGGTCAAATTTTTCCTGCAGATTGCGCCAGCGCATATCCGGATTATGCCACACCTGGGTGAGACTGAATTCACGCCAACCGAGCTGACGCCGGAACGCAAACCCTTCAGAGTCCGGGGGCATCTCCTGATTGGCGCTGCCCCCCACCGCATACCAGAGCTGCTGCGGTGACACCTCGCCCAGGGCCAGGGAGATGGAGAGGCGTGAAACCCCAGAGCGCGCCGGATAGTCGCTTGCAGTGGAGTATTCAGGGAGGCCCTGGGTTATAAAGGTATGCAGACGCGTGTGCGCCCCCTTCTCCCCCATGTCCCAGTGGCGCACAAGTTTGTCCCCCCATGGATTTGCGGGCAACAGTCCAAGAGCTCCGGCATCCGTAATCTCTTGAGCATCCGGGGGCACCAACTCCAGCACCTGGGGCGCAGGAAGCGGTTGACGCGGCAGGGGCGCGTGTTCCATGGCATTGCGGTAAAACGGGGTAAACACCCTGTATGCCGAGCCGTCATTCTTCAACACCTGCTCCGGCTCCCACAGGTACGAACCGTTGTGCGCGAAGGTGGGAACCTGCGCTTTGAGCATAGCCTGTTCCACTTCACCCTCACCCGCTACACCTTCCGGAGTAAACTGGCGGGTATAATACACCCCGTCTGCGCCGTATTTGTGGCACAGGTGCGGCAGAATCCTGCCTGCGCTGCCGGAGTAGAAGCGGATAGTGCCGTGGAGACGCTGATTCAGATCCTTAAGGGAATGATGTAGCGC
>JAIVHC010000249.1 GCA_020201305.1 Geobacteraceae bacterium | reverse complement strand
GCGATGGTAGTGGTGATAGTCTTTTTCATGATGTCCTCCTGTTTTATGGTTCCCAGCCTGTAAAAGGCTTTTTGAAGTTGTATTGCGTTCTTGCCTTTCTGATATTGCTACTTGCGTGCCAAACTTCTAAGAGTCACAATGCTTTATTTTTTTTAAAACGTAAATTACTGATATTTAGACTGTTTTTTTGTAATTTTGTTTTTTTTACACAACAACTCTCTTAATTTATTTGTGTAAAAAGGCGAATTCTATCCCGGATGTATATTTATATTATTCACTTTAGAGGGAAAACCAAGTGGAATACATAAACACCATATCTACACAAGTACCTGTAATTACGAAGCAATACTCAAGATATCTTTTTCGTATTTTGGCTATATACACCACTGTATATTTGCCTCGAAGGTGTATATTTGAAATAAACAGGCAGGTAATGAGTGAGCTGAGCGGCGATGGAGTCGGTGCTACGGGCGAAAACGGTGCAGGATCTTACTGGGGAGAGTGGGATCCTGTATGGAGAAAAATAAGCTGTTGAGAAAAAATGCTGTCATCCCGCACCGGAAAGAATACTCCGGTGGGGAATAGATGGAAAGATCAGTGGAAATACTTGGCGTTCAGCACCATGTGCACAGCAATACTCGCAGCGTAGCCAAGGGCAATAATGGGGGTGAATACCAGGTGACGCCCGAAGGTGTAGACTCCACGCGCAGTACCCATGAGTGCAACCCCGGCGGCGGAGCCGATGGAAAGCATACTCCCCCCAACTCCGGCAGTCAGCGTGACCAGAAGCCAGTGGCCGTGCGACATATCCGGTTCCATACTCAGCACCGCGAACATTACCGGGATGTTATCCACAATCGCAGAGAGCACGCCGACGAGGACGTTGGCATTGAATGCCCCTAGATCCTGATACATGAACTGAGACGCCATAGCGAGGTAGCCAAACTGCCCCAGGCCCCCGACACACATGATGACGCCATAGAAAAACAGGAGCGTATCCCACTCGGCGCGAGATATCTTGCGAAACAGATTAAAGCCCTGATCGGTGTCGTTTTCAAATTCGGTGATGGCATCCACATGCATGGCCGGATCGGACATCAGTGCCGTATGCTCCCGCAACTTGATATAGTAGGAAAAAATTCCCAGATATCCCAGCCCCAGCATCATTCCAGCTGCGGGGGGAAGATTCAGGAAATTGTGGAATGACACAGCCGTGATTATGGTGAGGAGAAACAGCACTATTATGCGCCTGGCACCAAATTTCATCCGGGCCTTTTCTTCCAGCGCTGCAGGCTGTTCTTTGCTGATCATAAAATTCATGATAAAAGCCGGGATTACCCAGTTAACCAATGAGGGGATAAACAGGGCAAAAAACTCCTGAAAGGCTACTAACCCCTTTTGCCATACCATCAGAGTGGTGATATCGCCGAAGGGGGAGAAGGCACCGCCCGCATTTGCGGCGACCACGACATTAATACATGCCATAACCACAAAGCGCTGATTGGAACCGCCTACTGCCATAACCACTGCCCCCATGAGAAGGGCAGTAGTGAGGTTGTCAGCCAAAGGGGAGATAAAGAATGCGAGCAGGCCGGTAAGCCAGAATACCTTGCGCAGAGAGAACCCGCGCGAAACAAGCCACGAGCGCAGCGCCTGAAACACGTTACGCTCTTCCATGGTATTGATGTAGGTCATCGCCACAAGCAGGAACAAAAACAGCTCTGCATATTCCTGCAGGTTGCTCCGGATGGCATAATGCGCTGCATCCGGCTCTCCCATACCTTTCAGTGTAACCCCCACCAGTATCCAGATTAAACCTGCAGCAACAAGAACGGGTTTGCTTTTACGCAGATGAATCTTCTCTTCCATGATCACCAGAGAATATGCCGCAACAAACAACAACAATGCCGTTATACCGGCAAATGAGGCAGTCAGGTTGTGAGGGGAACTGCCTTCACTTGCAAAGGCAGGAAAGGCGGGGAAACATAAGAGTAATAATATAGATTTCAGCAGCAGGTTCATCATTTCCTCGTTTATAAATAACCGGGGTAGCGCGCTGCGTTGTGAATTATATTCACACGCCAACACGTGCCCATATTTGCACGCAATGGATACATGAAAACACTATCAGTGCTTATAAAAATACTGGCAATACACTTCCACCATCGAGGCACGGGTGAAATTCCGGCCCGGGGAGGAAGGTTAATACCTGTGTGAATTTTTACTTGAGGATAACTTTAATCAAACAGGTGGTGCGCGTGGGCACAGGTCCGCACGCGCCTGTAAGGGAGGATGTATCGATAAGTGCAGGGTGGGTAAAGTAAGATTATGTGGACCCAAAAGTTCAAGATGTAGAAATGCAGTGAGAGATTCGAAGAATTGCGGGTCAGACTCGGCTTGCTTGCCCAGGGTCTTTTGCAGATTAGTAGCGACGTGCTTGCTCTGTGGCGTGGGACTCTGCCGGAGAGTACAATACGTTTCGTACTTAATCCCATGTGCCGGCCAGGGGAGCGCGGACAAAGCAATGACTACCAACGCAAACAGATGAGCAACAGAACGCAAGTAGATACTTCGGGATATTTTTGCAGATAATTTCCAGAGTATAGGACTCAATTCAGCATATCTTCCCGCAAAAGCCAGAGTTAACTTCAGGTAGTGGCCTGACAGCACAAGCGCATGTGCAGGCATGGTTTTTTTATGCCCGTAGCGCGCTGATGTCAAGGAAGATATTTGGCATAAAAGCACCCATATCGTATCCTTCTTCGTGATTGAATGGCACGCACCAGTTATCCTCGCAACATGTCAAAAGACCTTTCCACTACCGGCGAACCAATAGCTCACCAGGAGTCTGGCGGTTTCCTTTCAATTTATGCATGCATTTCGCCATAGTTTGAAAGAAACTCCACTGCATTCACGCAGTTGATTGGCAACCCGCGTATGATGCTCTTGATACACATCCGCAAGAGCTTCACTGCGGCGACCGCGCCCGTATATCTTCCACAGACGCTGGGAGTTGACCGGGAGATTATAGTGTCCCATAAAGGCGGCTACATCCTTTATAGGATATCCGAGAAACACTCCGATTTCGTGTGGAAGGTCGACACCTTTAAAGCGCGTAACCAGTTGTTGAAGCGCGTTGTCTGTGCGGCCAGGCTCAACATAACCAAGAGAAGTTAGAAAGGTTGCCGCAATACGGGATTTAAGACGCTTTGCCAAAAGAAGCGGATCATACAGTAGCAGAAGAATGGAATTGCTTGCTGAAGGTAATGCTATGGCCTCAAGGTTGGATTCCTG
>JAIVHC010000248.1 GCA_020201305.1 Geobacteraceae bacterium | reverse complement strand
GTTCATAATGGAGTGCAGAGATGATTCTGCCGTGGTGCATTGCAGTGTAAGTATTGGCGTTGGGATATACGATCACGCTCAGGAAGATATTATGCAATGTTTGGCGCGGGTGGATGCCAATTTGTATCAGGCAAAGGAAAAGGGACGCAATCAGGTAGTGAGTTAATTTGGATAAGTGCCATAACCACCCCCCCAAACCACCCCAATGGCAATAAAGTAGCATATTTTCGTAATGAGAGGCTGGGAACGTGGACATCCGTCGTCTGGAAATTTTCTGTGCTGTTGTTGACCAGGGTAGTTTTACCCGTGCTGCAGATACAGTATTTATATCACAACCTTCCGTAAGCGAAAATATTCGCATTCTGGAACAGCAGTTGGGGGAAAAACTGGTCGATCGCCTTGGGTGTCAGGCACATCCGACCCATGCAGGGAAAATCCTGTATAAATATGCGCGCAAGATGATCCAGATCCAGAATGATGCCAAACAGGCTATAAGCAGTTATCAGGGCAATCTTGCCGGACTTCTGCGTGTGGGGGCGAGTACTGTGCCAGGTGCTTATCTCCTTCCCGAGTTGTTACAGAGTTTCAAACGACAGTACCCTCAGGCGCAGTTGCAATTGCTCATCTCCGGAAGCGCTCGTATTGTGGACGATGTTCTGACTGGAACCCTGGAGTTGGGTCTGGTAGGAAGTAAACCAAAGGACCAACGCCTTGGGCATGAAGAGGTGTGTAGAGATGAACTTCAACTTGTTGTACATCCGCAGCATCCCTTTGCCTCCAGGGGAATAATCGATCCTGAGGAGTTGCTCGATGCACCCTTTGTAATGCGTGAGTATGGTTCCGGTACCCGGGCCGAAATGAGTGCGGCACTAAAGGGTGTTGACGTGGATACGGGACAATTGTGCGTTGTTGCGGATGTGGGAAGTAACGAAGCCGTGCGCGAAGCGGTAAAAAGCGGGATAGGAGTTTCTGTCCTTTCGGCGTTGGCAGTACGCGAAGATATAGGGCGCAATAAGTTAGCTGCAGTGGCTATCAAAGGGGTTAAGATGCCGCGCTCTTTTTATCTCATCCATCGCAGCGGGCGCCAACAGAGTCCTCTCGCTGCAGTATTTAATGAGCATGTGTTGGAAGAGTTGAGCATCTAGAATCCCCGTCTTTGGTATCAGAACTCGATGCCCAGGCGTTTCATCTTTTCCACCAGGGTGGTGCGTTTTATGTTCAATAACGCTGCCGCCCTGGATTTTACCCCAGTACTGTGCTCCAGAGCCTGACGAATCCATTCCCTTTCAATCTGTTGGATCTGTGTTGGCATGTCCAGTCCGTCTGATGTCAGTGTGGCAGGAATTTGAGGCTGCTGGCGTTTAATTCCGGATATATGTGGCGGCAGGTCCTTTATCCCGATCTTGTCCTTGTCGCATAATGCTGCGGTGCGCTCAATAATATTTTCCAACTCGCGGACATTCCCCGGCCACGGGTATTCCTCTAAAATTTCAAATGCTTCCTCTGCAAGAATTAGCTGTCCGCATTTTAGTTGGTTAGAGCTTTTTTTAAGAAAATGACGTGCGAGAATGGAGATATCCTCTTTGCGCTCGCGCAAGGGCGGGAGATTGATGGGTATCACATTAAGACGGTAGAACAGATCCTCGCGAAAGGCACCCTTGGCGATCAAGTCTTCGAGGTTGGTGTTGGTGGCGGAGATAATGCGGATATTGAGCTTTATTGAGTGATTCCCGCCGACGGGTTCCACCACTTGCTCCTGTAGAACACGGAGTAACTTGAGTTGTAGATGAACCGGCATGGTGCCGATTTCATCGAGAAATATAGTCCCCCCGTTGGCCTGTTCAAAACGTCCGGGTTTGGTTTTTATTGCCCCGGTAAACGAACCGCGCATATGCCCGAAAAGCTCACTTTCAAGCAGATCCTGCGGTATGGCACCACAGTTGATGGCCACAAAAGGTTTATCCTTCCTGGGGCCGTTGTAGTGCAGGGCACGTGCTACTAATTCCTTTCCTGTGCCGGATTCCCCCAGAATCAGAATCGATGAATCGGTGTCGACAACCTTTTCCATACGGGTAAAAACCGCCTGGATTGCAGTGCTGGTACCTATGATATTGGCAAAACTGTGTTTGTTGAGGAGTTGCTGGCGCAGGAGCTTGTTTTCCCGGATGAGTTTTTGCTTCTCGAGTGATTTTGCAATTATCAGTTTCAATTTGTCGATATTGAGAGGCTTGGTGATATAATCATAAGCACCGCTTTTCATTGCCTCTACAGCGGTTTCGGCAGAAGCATTTCCGGTAATGAGGATTACATTGGTGTGGGGGGAATTTTCCTGTAAATGCTTTAGAATTTCAAGCCCATCAACACCGGGGAGCATGAGGTCTGTTATCACCACCGCATAAGTGTTTTGCGCAAGAATATGCAGAGCGTCTTCGCCACTGTGGGCGCTGGTTACTCCGTAGCCGGCCCGTTCCAGTACGGTATGTAAAAGCTTGTTGTTCTGTACGTCGTCATCGATGAGCAGAATCTCTGTTTGTGGTTCCACTTGTATTCTCCGTAGTAGGTAACGTGAACAATCCGGCGTCATAATTTTGACTACGATAGCAGATAGAAAATTTCTACGCTACATTTTCAATGCTGTATCTGCCTGATAATTCTGAGACATCTGGTATAATAGCCTGTGGAAAGTATTTTTACGCAGTCACGCTGAAGGGTCTTTGTTCTTGACATCTTCAGTGTGATTCTGTTTTAGTTGTCTAAGTATTTGAAATAAAACGCATTTTTAAAGTATAACTAAAAAACAGGTGCGTTTTTTTATCTGGTATTAAAAGCGTTTTTTAGCAGGAATGGAGGCAGTATGGCTGTAAAACAATTTAAGAAAATCATGGCCGCTAACCGCGGCGAAATTGCGATCCGAATCTTTCGTGCATGTACGGAGCTGGGGATTAACACTCTGGCGATCTATTCTGAGGAGGACAAGGTTGCGCTGCATCGTTACAAAGCCGATGAAGCGTATATGATCGGGAAGGGCAAGGGCCCCATCGATGCATACCTGGGCATTGATGAGATCATTGAACTTGCACGCGCTAAAGAAGTGGATGCGATCCATCCCGGGTACGGATTTTTGTCTGAAAACCCTGAGTTTGCAGAAGCCTGTGAAGATGCCGGAATCGCCTTCATAGGCCCCACCGCAGATATTCAACGCCGTCTGGGCAACAAGGTAGCTGCACGTGATGTTGCTGTTGCTGCAGGTGTGCCGATTGTGCCGGGTACGAAAAAACCGGTTAAGACTGAAGAGGAC
>JAIVHC010000247.1 GCA_020201305.1 Geobacteraceae bacterium | reverse complement strand
GTGCCCTGGCGCGTCAGATCAGTTCGGCATATGCTCAGGATGGCACCTTGGCAGTGATGACCTTAGAGCGACGCGTGGAGGAGATCTTCAATCAGGCGTTGCAGCGAACCGAGCACGGAGGCTCATATCTGGCTTTGGATCCGCGCCAGGCGCAGGCAATTCTGGATGCCATTGCGCAGCAGGTGCAGAACTTCAGCGGTGGCACCACACCTGTGCTGCTGTGTTCGCCAACAATTCGACCACATGTCAAAAAACTGACTGAACGCTACCTTTCAAACCTGGCGGTAATTTCACATAATGAGATCGCCCCACACCTGCAGGTGCGTTCCATCGGAACCGTGAGGATGGATGCAAGTTAAGGTTTTTGAATCAGAAGATATGTCTTCGGCCTTGCGCATGATCAAGGAGGAGCTGGGCCAGGATGCTCTCATCCTATCCTCACGCACGGTGCGTAAGGGTGGCATGGGGTTGTTCGGCAAGCCGGTGCTTGAAGTTACTGCAGCCATTGATGACGATGCCGGGATGGATATCCACAAAGAGGAAAAACCCTCGTTTCCGGGGGTATCACCTCCTGCTTCTGAGCCCCAAAGTTCTAAAGCGTTTACGGATCATATCCAGAGTGCGGAAAATGAACTCACCTACGCGCAGTTATGGCGCCGCCAGCCGGTAATAAATTCTACCGAAGATGTAGCTCCTAAGGCAGAACCGGAGCAGGGATACACGACGAACCGATATCATACTCGCCCTGCAACACCGGGCACCACCAATGATGATTATGATGTGGCGCAGTTGCGCGCAGAACTTGGGTCGTTACGCAAGATGGTGGGAGATCTGGTAGAAGATTTGCCGCAGCGTCTGGAACAGTTGGCCCGTCCGCGCATCTCTGTCCCCCAGGAGCACAGCTTCAACCCGGGAGTAGGGCATCAGGCCGCAGCGCACCATGGCCCGGAAGGGGAGATTCTGCAGCGTCTGCAGGATCATGGTATCGAACCAGAGACTGCGCAGACCATTGCCCACTTTGTAACGGGCCAGCTCTCGCCGGCGCAGATAGCGGATGAGGAGCAGTTACGCACCTTCCTGCACGCTACCATTGCCGATCTGGTACAAACCCATGGCCCCATTTTCCCCCAGCAGGAGGGAGAGCAGCGCCGCGTAGCCCTGATTGGCCCCACCGGTGTTGGAAAGACCACCACAATAGCCAAACTCGCGGCGGCATACCTCCTCGCGGGAGGGAAAAAAGTAGCTCTTATCACTATTGATACCTACCGTATTGCTGCCGTGGAGCAGTTAAAAGTATACGGAGAAATTATGAACCTTCCGGTCGAGGTGGTGGTGCGTCCTGAGCATCTGGAACAGGTATTGGAGCGACACCAGAACAAAGATCTCGTCCTTATTGACACCGCCGGACGCAGCCCGCGTGACACTGTGAGCCTGGATGATCTGGAAGCGTTTCTCGCGGTTGACCCGCAGATTGAAACCCATCTGGTTCTTTCTGCTACCACCCGCGACCGGGATCTGTACGAAATATATAAACGCTTCAGCGTTCTCGAGCCCCGCAGCCTGCTGCTTACCAAGCTCGATGAATGCGACAGCGCCGGAGTATTGCTGAATATTCACGTGCGCCATAACTGCCCCTTGTCGTATGTGGCCAATGGGCAAAAAGTTCCCGAGGACATTGTTCTGCTCACCCCGGAACACGTCGGAGATCTGGTTCTCGGAAGTAGTGAAGGATATAATCCATGAGCAATGTATCGTCTGAGCACGCCGATCAGGCCGGAACTCTGCGGTCTCTGAGTGATCATTTAAGTGAAAGTCCGCGTATGAATGCGGGGGTCAACCAGGCCGCACGGGTATTATCCGTCACTAGTGGTAAGGGCGGAGTAGGCAAGACTGCGGTAGTTTCCAACCTCGCTGTGGCGCTGGGTAAGATGGGAAAAAAGGTTCTGATAATCGATGCCGACCTGGGACTTGCCAACATTGATGTTGTGTTTGGTCTCGCGCCGCAGTTTAATCTGAATCATTTCTTTTCCGGGCAGCACAGCTTGTCCGAAATTCTGGTGGAAGGCCCCCACGGTATCCATATACTTCCTGCAGGATCCGGGGTTCAGAAATTCACCCGTCTTGATTCCGGACACAAAATGCGCCTCCTCGATGATCTCGAAACCCTCCCCGGAGACTACGATGTGGTGTTGATCGACACCGAAGCGGGTATTTCGGATAATGTCACTTATTTCAATCAGGCAGCGCAGGATATCCTTGTGGTTACCAGCCCCGAACCCACGGCGATAACCGATGCGTATGCCCTTATGAAACTGCTTTCATCGCAGTATCACGAAAAATCTTTCAGTCTGATTGTCAATTCGGTGCGTCATTCCGACGAAGCCCTGGATGTGTACCGCAAGCTCACCATGGTTTCGAACCGCTATCTGGATATCTCCATCGACTACATGGGAGGGATTCCCTTCGAGCGTAAAATGTACGAATCGGTGCGATGCCAGAAGGTAATGGTGGAGATGTATCCCGGTAACAAAGTGAGCCAGGCCTTTGAGCAACTCGCAAAGAAGCTTGTAGCCGAAACCGGACATACCGAGCCCAAGGGCTCGCTGCAGTTTTTCTTTAAGCGCCTGTTGTCGCTGGGGAGCAACGCCTGACATGTCTTCACCGTACGGATTTTATACAAACACCAGCTCTCCCACCATTGATCTTGCGCGCGAACATATGCCCCTGGTGCGGCTTGTAGTAGAGCGGATGAAAAATCAGGTACCGGGGTTTGTGAATCGCGACGACATGATGAGTGCGGCGATGGAGGGTTTGATGGACGCGGCATCGCGCTTTGAACCGGAGCGCGGCATTATGTTCAAGACATTTGCCGAACGCCGCATCCGCGGAGCTATCTATGACGAAATCCGCAAGATGGACTGGTTTTCCCGCTCCCTGCGAGGGAAACAGGGGCGGATTTCTAAGGCGATTGAGCGTCTGGAGCACCGTTTGGGACGTTCCCCCGAAGAGGAGGAAATTGCCGCCGAGCTTGAACTGAGTGTAGATGAGTATCGCCAGATGTTAAGCCAGGTAGGGCATCTGGGGTGTGTGAGCCTGAACGAGGTGCTGGACGAACAGGACGATACGCGCAACTTTATGGATCTGCTCAAAGATGACGCCCCGACTGCCCTGGATAGCCTGGAGGATCACGCTCTTGCTCAGCAGCTTGCACGACATCTTGAGGCGCTGTCGGAAAAAGAGCGTCTGGTGGTATCTCTCTACTATTATGAAGAGTTGACCCAGAAGGAGATTGCCGAAGTC
>JAIVHC010000070.1 GCA_020201305.1 Geobacteraceae bacterium | reverse complement strand
CCGCAGACGACGCGCACCACCGAGTTTGATCCACAGCAGTTCAACAGCATCGGTCTGAAGCTGGCTCAGAAAGCCGGCGTGCCGGTGGTGCCAATAGCTCTGAAAACCGATGCGTGGGAAAATGGAAAGCGCCTCAAAGACTACGGGCACATTGTGCCGCAGCGCCCCATCCATTTCAATTTTGGTGCCCGCATCCCTGCAGAGGATCTGGGCAAACATACCCACGCAGAAATTATCGCGTTTATTCAGGAGCACCTGCAACGCTGGAAGTAGTTCAGAAATCAATCTGAACGACCGCCTGGCTCCGCAGACGCAAAAAAGGCGAACCCACGAGAAAACGGGTTCGCCTTTTTTGTATTTTGCTATAACAACAAATAAGATGCTAGCTGCCGCACCCGCCACAGCTTGAACCACATCCGCCACCATCCTGGGAGGTGATGGTAAAGCCGTCCTGGACGAAGTGAATCACCTGGTCATCGGCAAAACGTACGGCCTGAGGGTCAAGAAGCACGTCAATATCGTTAATCTTCTGCTGTGTGTCATCGTCGTTTGACTCATCCAGAGTCAATCCCAGAGAGGGACCGCCTCAGCCAAAGCCGGCCATCACCAGGCGCAGAGACTTGCCGGGATTCTGCTCCAGAACATTCTGTAATTCGTTTTTCGCCTCATCTGTTATTGTGAGCATAAGAGTAGCTCCTTTCCTGGGTTGCACATTGGTTAATCGACTCGCTGTGTACCCTGAACAGGGTATAGCGGCAGCCTCTTAGACAGCTTATAAAATAACTATACTGTAAATATGCAGAATTTTATATATTTTTACAACCGTTTAAACCTTTAAGAGCTTCTGTGCTTTTCAACAGTCAAAACATATCAAGCAAACTACTGACGCACGCGCATCATCCCGCCGGCGCCGCGCACAATCCGCACCCGATCTCCTACATAGAAGGCGACATCCGCAGCCTGCACCAGCGCAATAATCTCGCCGTTATCCAGCTCCACGGTGATTTCGAGCCCATCCACGCTGGTTGCGCCCTCCTCAATCACACTGCCGAGCAGGGCTCCGCCAATGGCACCGGCAGCAGTGGCAAGGGCGCGTCCATGTCCGCCCCCCACTGTATGGCCGGCAATACCACCCACAACTCCACCTGCGACGGTACCCGCGCCGCTCTGGGTCCCCTCAATAACCACCGGGGATACAGCGAGCACCGTCCCGTAGTAGATCGACATCTGGCGCTGAGCCTGCTCGCGCGAATACACCTCGGACGAGGTGCGACTCGCGCAACCCGCTACCATCAATACGAGAAATATGATCCCTGCCATGTGAAGATAGCGCATGATACACCTCCTTAATGTTGAATTAGAGCTGAAGAATCGCGCCGACGGAGCCGAAGAAAAATTTCTGCCCCATGCGCTCGCGTATCTGGGCAGCGCGGTTCTGTCCGGTGCAGTGGGATACACCGATATGCTGGATATCAAATGGCTTGAGATCCTCCATGGTGCGCTCAAACTGCTCCGCCGTTGCCGGACCCAGATGGGTACCACCCAGAACCGCCTGGATCGGCTGCGTGGGGAAATGCTCCTGCACCTGCAGGAGAATATTAATCATCCCCGCATGGGCGCAACCGAGAATAACCGCGAGCCCTTCCTTACATTCTACCACAACCCCCATATCATCCTTAAAAGGATCCTGAATAAAGGAGTTATCCGCCTGTGGCACCACCAGTTCCGGGGCGCCCTGCTCGTACGAAGTGCGCCGCTGTACCTCACCGGTTACGTGGATTCCGGGGGCAACTTCACAGAACTGCGGGGTCCAGATGAATCGGGCCCCCAGGGTTTCGAGAAGCTCGCGTCGCTGTGGAATTCCGATAAAACGCAGGGCATGTTTAGAACTGGAGTAGCGCGACGCGAAGATATCCGGATGCGCGAACACATCCAGTTCATCCGTATATGCGAGGACCTGATCCAGTCCGCCCACATGGTCATAGTGGCCGTGACTCAGCACCACCCCATTCAGACTGCGCAGATCCTTCCCCAGAACCCGCGCATTGCGCTCTATCCCGAAACCCTGTCCGGTATCCACCAGCAAAGAGGTATCGCCGCGCTCGACCAGACACGCGAAGCCGTGCTCCCCTACTGCAGGGATGGCACGACCGACACTGTTTTCACATACAATAGTCAGGGTAGTTTGCATATCGACCTCGCTGCATAACATTTCATTCAATAGTTGACTTAAACTCTAGCCCATCGACATGCCTAAATCCAGTACTAAGGCGCAACAAAAAGGGGCTGAATGCAAAAAAGTGCGATACAGAACGTTTTTTATTTGACATCTACTGCGGTAAATATCTAATATCTACGCCTTAGTTTGTCTAAGGGCCCATAGCTCAGTTGGTCAGAGCCACCGGCTCATAACCGGTCTGTCCCAGGTTCGAGTCCTGGTGGGCCCACCATTTTTCTTCCGCAGGAATCATATGGTTCGAACGCAGCTGAACATTCCCCTTTGTGTATGCGCCACCGCAGAACCAGAGGAACAAAGAACAGGATATGCAGGAACCGAGAGTGCAACTTTTCAAGCTGCACTCTCTTTTTTTGCCCAGCTGAAACATACAACACGGTGACTAGAGGATGAAAAACAACACCCTGCATCTACACGATTTTATAGGTATTATCCATCAACTCTATCCGCCCGATCTCGCGGAGGAGTGGGACAATGTGGGACTCCAGGTAGGTGAACCGGGCAGCAATATTAAACGCATCATGGTTGCCCTCGATCCGACCTTCACCACCCTGCAACATGCCCACGAAAACAACTGCCAGCTTCTCCTCACCCACCATCCCCTGATATTCAAACCCCTGAAACAGATCAGCACTTCGGACCCCACGGGCAAATGCATCGCCTACGCCTTGCGCCACAACATCAACATCGTGTGCGCACATACAAATCTGGATAGCGGTGCCGATGGCCTGAATGACTGGCTCGCTGCCAGCCTGGGGCTTGAAGATTCCCAGATCCTTCAACCCTCAAAGCGGGAAACGTTTTTAAAGCTCGTAGTGTATGTGCCGGATTCCCATGTTGAAGAAGTGATGGAGGGGATGTTCCGGGGCGGTGCCGGACATATCGGGCAGTATGATAAGTGCGCTTTCAGCAGCCGCGGGCGTGGCCAGTTCCGTCCCCTGGAGGGGAGTGATCCGTTCATTGGGAGCAGCAATGAGGTGGAGCACGTGGAAGAGGCACGGGTTGAAACCATCGTTCCGCGCCGCAATCTGCACAAGGTCCTCAAGCATCTCTTCAAAGCGCATCC
>JAIVHC010000246.1 GCA_020201305.1 Geobacteraceae bacterium | reverse complement strand
AAGGGTCCGGGGCAACGCCGCCGTATAGTGATTGGTAAGGATACCAGATTGTCGGGCTACATGATTGAAAATGCACTCGCTGCAGGGATATGCTCTATGGGAGTGGATGTGCAATTGGTCGGTCCGCTGCCCACACCCGGCATCGCGTTTATAACCCGCTCCATGCGCGCCGATGCCGGTGTAGTCATATCGGCGTCCCACAACCTTTATCAGGATAACGGCATCAAGTGCTTCTGCTCCATGGGGCAAAAACTTGCCGACGCAAAGGAGCTGGAACTGGAATCGATGCTGTTTTCCTCCGAACTTGATTTATTGCGCCCCACTGCAGCGGAGGTAGGGAAGGCCCATCGGATAGACGACGCTACCGGCCGTTATGTAGTGTTTCTCAAAAATGCTTTTCCCCGTGATATGGATCTGCTCGGCATGCGTATTGTCCTCGACTGTGCCCACGGGGCGGCATACCGGGTTGCGCCTGCGGTGTTTGAAGAACTTGGTGCCGAGGTGATCTGTCTGGGAGTATCTCCGGATGGCACTAACATTAACGCAGGATGCGGTTCCCTGTATCCCGAGGTTATAGCACAGGCAGTTAAAGAGCATAAGGCAGATGTAGGCATTGCTCTGGATGGAGATGCGGACCGGGTCATTTTTGTGGATGAAAACGGGCGTGAAGTTGACGGTGACCACATTATGGCCATCTGTGCCGCCTATCTGCATGAGCAGGGAGAGTTAAAGCACAACACTCTGGTGACTACAGTGATGAGTAATATGGGGCTGGATATCGCCATGCAGGAGCGTGAGATCAAGGTTGTGAAAACCGCGGTCGGTGACCGTTATGTGCACGAGCAGATGTTGAACCATGGATACAACTTCGGCGGCGAGCAGTCGGGGCATAGGAACTTGGGAACAAGGGGCGCCTGTTGATCCGTTACTCCGGAACAGAACCGTTGCTACGTATCATGCTCGAGGGCCCTACGCGAACAGGGATACAGACTATGGCGGATGAAATTGCCGCGCAGGTTATAGAATCTTTAGGAGGGCAGCATAAATGATGGCGCCACGGCTGGGGGTAAATGTCGACCATGTTGCTACAATCCGCCAGGCTCGCGGAGGAACCGAACCGGATCCGGTAACTGCCGCTGCTATCGCTGAGTTATCTGGTGCCGATAGTATCACGGTACATTTGCGCGAAGATCGGCGTCACATCCAGGATCGGGATGTGCGTATCCTGCGCGAGACTCTGCAGACGCCCATGAACCTGGAGATGGCAGCCACCCCTGAGATGGTGGGTATTGCATGTGAAATCAAACCCCTCAGCGCCACCGTGGTGCCTGAAAAACGCTGTGAGCTGACTACAGAGGGTGGCCTGGACGTGGTAGGGCAGGCTGACATGCTACGCGACAGCATATTACAGTTACAGCAGGCGGGGGTGAAGGTGAGTTTGTTTGTAGATCCCGACCCGGATCAGATTGAACGCGCAGCTGCCCTGGGGGCGGAGGCGATTGAGATTCATACCGGGACCTACTGCAACGCCTCGAGTGCTAGAGAGCGTGAAACGGAACTGGAAGAGATCGCTGCATGTATCGCACTGGGTCACGCGAGTGGTCTGCAGGTCAATGCAGGGCATGGACTAAACTACCAGAATGTGCAAGCAGTTGTGTCTCTGGGGGGAATTGCAGAATACAATATCGGACACAGTATAATTTCCCGTGCGGTGCTGGTGGGGCTGGAGCGCGCGGTACGTGAAATGAAGGCACTATTGCTCCACGGTGAGGTATACTAGGACCTCATGGGGGCATCATGGCTGTCGCTGGTATAGGTACCGACATTGTGCGCGTAGAGCGCTTTGACGAATTTATAGCGCACAACAACCGGGGGGTGCTTGAACGCTTGTTTACCCGCACCGAGTTGGAATACGCCCTGCCCCGGCGGCAGGCAGCGGAGCACCTGGCGGCACGTTTTGCAGCCAAAGAGGCCTTTCTCAAAGCCCTCGGGACCGGATTGCGCGAGGGCTTGACGTGGCAAGATATGGAGGTATGCAAGGATCACTACGGAGCTCCATCCCTTAAACTCTCCGGAAGAGCAGAGCAACTGTTCCACGCTCGCTCACTGCATACAGTGTTTCTCTCATATTCCCACGATCGCGAATATGCCGTTGCCACAGTAGTACTCGAAAAGTAACACGGAGGTAATATGAAACTGGTAACCGCAGAACAAATGCGCGCGATGGATGCCTGCGCTGTTGAAACGTACGCTATTCCTTCAATAGTCTTGATGGAAAATGCAGGTCGCAGTGCAGCCGAGATTATTCACCGGCGTTACTTCAGTAAAGCTCTGCAGCGCGCCCTTATTTTCAGTGGCAAGGGGAACAACGGCGGGGACGGATTTGTGATCGCTCGCCACCTGCAGATCCGCGGTTGGGAAGTGCAGGTAATAGTGCTCGCAGAGGCGGAAAAAATTCAGGGGATTGCCGCAGACAATCTCAAGGTGCTGCAGAAGTCCGGGATAGCGGTTGCGTTTGCCCCCGATGCCGAACAACTCAATTCCCTGCTGCCGACTTTACCTTTAACGGATAACCTGATTGTGGATGCGATGTTCGGCAACGGACTTACCTCTGCCATACGGGGCCACTACCTCGATGCTCTCCGTTGGATTAACGCCAGTGCAGCACCGGTTGCCGCTGTGGATATGCCATCCGGGGTGGAAGCCAGCAGTGGTGCGATTCTGGGAGAAGTGATTGAGGCGGATTGTTCCATCAGCTTTGCGTGCGCCAAAGTAGGCCAGGTGAGTGCTCCGGCTTGCAGCGTCGGCGGTAAGTTGTGGGTCGCGGATATCGGTATGCCCAGGGTATTGAGCGATTCCGTTGATGATACGCTGCTATTTGTCGATGATGCTGAAGCGCGGCGCCTCCTCCCACGCCGCCGTGGGGATGCGCATAAAGGTACGTGCGGCCACGGCCTGATTATTGCCGGAACCCCCGGAAAGGGGGGGGCTGCGCAGATGGCTGCCCATGCATGTGTACGCGGTGGAAGCGGTCTGGTAACTCTTGTTGTTCCCGCTCGGGTACAGCAGAGTATTGCCGGCCACATCCCTGAAGTGATGACCCATGCCATTGCCGATGCGGATGGCTGGAATCCAACGCTGTTGCCCGAGTTGAAACGTTTGTGGCAGGAACGCAGCGTCGTTGCCGCAGGTCCGGGGCTGGGACAGAATCCCGCGTGTATCGAGATGGTCCGGAACCTAGTTGAGCAATGCTCCGTTCCACTTGTTCTCGATGCTGATGCCCTCAATGCGGTCGCTCATGATCCTGAAATACTTGCGCAGCGCCCGGCCGGGATGACTGTTGTTACCCCGCACCCGGGTGAAATGGCACGCCTGTGTGGCATTGATACCGCTCAGGTGCAGGCGGAGCGTATCCGCACCGCGCAGGACTTTGCCGCCCGTTACGGGGTTGTTGTTGTCCTCAAAGGGGAGCGAAGCGTGATCGCTGATCCCTGCGGTAATGTACGTATAAACTCCAGTGGTAATTCCGGCATGGCCACCGGCGGGATGGGAGATATCCTCACCGGGGTTGTGGCTGCATATATAGCTCAGGGGCTTGCTTCTCTTGAGGCCGCGACTCTGGGGGTGTATGTCCATGGCAGGGCTGCGGATCTTTGTGCGCAGCAATTCGGCCCGGCCGGTTACACGGCTACGGATGTGACAGAAAATCTTGCCCGGGTGCGGCAAGAACTCGAATCGTTATCTTGAAGCCAAATTCCACATATTCATCAGGAGACAATCCATATGGCAAATGCCCGCGATATAATGACTACTGAGGTGGTTAGCGTAGAACCACAAACATCACTGCAGGATTTCAGCGCCTTGCTCGAAAAGTCTGGTTACAGCGTGTTGCCGGTGGTCAATCCTGACAAAACACTCTACGGCATCATCTCCGCCACTGATCTGGTCGAGAGTGATCGACCCCTGCATATTCCCACAGTGATTTCGATCTTTGATTGGGTGCTCTACCTGGAGAGCGAGAAAAATTTCTCCGAGCAGGTGAAAAAGATATGCGCCCAGACTGTAGGGGAAATCTGCACTCGGGATGTTGTTACCTGTGGCCCGGATACGTCGGAGTCCGCGGTCACTCGGGATGTTGTTACCTGTGGCCCGGATACGTCGGAGTCCGCGGTAGCTGAGCTGATGGTCAAGCACAAGGTGCATCTGATTCCGGTAGTGGAGGGAGGCATCCTCAGTGGAGTTATAGGAAGACTGGATATAGTGCGCAGCATGGGGGGGAGGCCCGAAAGCGGAGCTGATGCTTGATATTGTTCACTTATACCAGCAATAGTGAAGAAGATACCAGGCGCTTCGGGGCAGAACTCGGACATATGCTCGAACCGGGAACGCTGGTGTTGTTACGCGGCGAACTCGGGGCGGGTAAAACCTGTCTGAGCGGAGCTGTTGCAAAAGGTGCCGGAGTAAGCCCGGACACTGCTGTAACGAGTCCGACATATACGCTTATGCAGGAATATCGCGGGCGCTGTCCGATATATCACTTCGATCTGTATCGCCTCTCAGATCCGGATGAGCTCCATGAACTCGGATTTGATGAATTTCTGCACGGCGCAGGGATCGCTCTGGTTGAATGGCCGGAGCGCTATCCCGAGTTGGAGGATAATGCCCTTGGGCTGACTCTCTTGTTGAGTGGTATATTGGGGGTGAAGGCCCACCTCCTTCGGCGTTAATCCTTTACTTGAGTTGCTAAAAGGTTTTGACCGCAAGGTAAAATATTGTTACAAGTTGCATGCTGTGTCATGCAGATTGACGGAACTTGAAATCTGATTACATAATGCGCAGCATTTAGTATACGCATAACATGAATGAGCTTGAACACGTCTTATAGCTTATTGCGGAAGTGTTACCATCTGCAGTTGCAGGGGGGAATCTTCTGAGGAGGACAGAAAACAATGGCTCTGGTTGTACAGAAATATGGCGGAACTTCCGTAGGAACAATTGATAAAATTCGCAACGTCGCCAAGCGCGTTGCACGCACGCATGACGATGGCAATGATGTAGTTGTTATCGTCTCGGCCATGTCGGGTGAAACGAATAAGCTCGTAGCGATGGCCAATGAAATGTGCGAATTTCCCAGCGAGCGCGAATATGATGTGCTGGTTTCCACCGGCGAGCAGGTGACCATCGCTTTATTGTCCATGTGCCTCCAGGCCATGGGCTACAAGGCTAAAAGCTACCTTGGGCACCAGATTCCTATCCTTACCGATAGCGCATCATCCAAAGCGCGCATTAAGGAGATCGGGCAGGACAATATCCGGCAGGATCTTAACGGCGGCAGCATTGTTGTAGTAGCCGGATTCCAGGGGATCGACGCCGAAGGTAATATCACCACTATGGGTCGAGGCGGTTCCGATACCTCGGCTGTAGCAGTTGCTGCTGCCCTGAAAGCGGATGTGTGTGAAATATATACCGATGTTGATGGAGTCTATACCACGGATCCGCGCATCGTGGAAAATGCGAAAAAGATTGAAAAGATCACCTATGACGAGATGCTGGAGATGGCTTCCCTGGGGGCCAAGGTCCTGCAGATCCGTTCAGTTGAATTTGCCAAGAAATATGGTGTTTTGGTTCATGTGCGTTCCAGCTTTAACGATAATCCCGGTACGCTGGTGCTAAAGGAGGATACAGATATGGAGACCGTACTGGTTTCAGGTGTTACCTACAGTAAGGACGAAGCGAAGATTTCAGTATTGCAGATCCCGGACAAGCCCGGCGTAGCCGCGAGCATTTTCACCCCCCTTTCCGATGCGAATATCACTGTGGATGTAATTATTCAGAACGTATCCACCAAAGGACTCAATGATCTGACCTTTACCGTACCGCGTGCTGACTTTAAGAAGGCACTAAAGATAGTTGAAGAACACGCTGAGAAGGTAAATGCCGGTGGCGTGACTTCGGATGGGAAAGTGGCAAAGGTCTCTATCGTAGGTGTCGGAATGCGTTCCCACTCCGGTATTGCATCTAAAATGTTCAATGCGCTTGCTTCCGAAGGAATCAACATTCAGATGATCACTACCAGTGAAATCAAGGTTTCCTGTGTCATTGATGATAAATATGCTGAATTGGCTGTGCGTGTACTCCATGATGCCTTTGAACTCGGCACTCAGGAAGAGGACTAGTGACATGCGGTTGCTGTTTCTGCCGCTGAAATCCGGTTCAGTGACAGGGCAGGCCGGGGTGAAAAGAGATTGGAGCACAGAGCTATGAAGCGTGTCATGTTGTACGACACTACCTTGCGCGACGGAACCCAGGCTGAGGATATTTCCTTCCTGGTTAATGATAAGGTGCGCATCGCGCAACAACTCGATGAACTGGGAATTCACTATATCGAAGGTGGATGGCCCGGCTCCAATCCCAAGGATATCTCCTTTTTTCAGGAGATAAAAAATATCCACCTCTCTCAAGCCAGGATTGCGGCATTTGGTTCCACGCGCCGCGCCAAGACAACTCCCGCGGACGACAACAATATTCAAACCCTGATCCAGGCTGACCCCGATGCTGTAACCATCTTTGGCAAGACCTGGGATTTCCATGTCAAGGAGGCGTTGCGAATTTCTCTGGAGGAAAACCTGGAGATTATCTATGATTCTCTGGCATACCTTAAACAGCATGTTCCCGAAGTGATTTACGATGCGGAGCATTTTTTCGATGGCTATAAAGCCAATCCTGAATATGCGCTAAAGACCCTGGAAGCCGCAGAACAGGCGGGAGTAGACTGCATCGTACTCTGCGAGACCAACGGCGGGGTCCTCCCCCACGAGGTGGGGGAGATCGTCGAGCTTGTGGTACAGAGGTTTAAAACTCCGATTGGAATCCATGCGCACAACGACAGCGAATGTGCGGTAGCCAACTCCCTTATGGCGGTGAAAAAAGGAGCTGTCCACGTACAGGGAACCATCAACGGCTTTGGGGAACGCTGTGGGAACGCTAACCTGTGCTCTATAATTCCGGCTCTGCAACTCAAGATGGACACAGAGTGCGTCTCCGACGAACAACTACGCAGCCTGCGTGTAGTCTCCCGCCAGATATACGAACTCGCTAACCTGGTACCCAATAAACACCAGGCGTATGTGGGTAATGCTGCTTTTGCACATAAAGGCGGCGTGCACGTATCCGCCATTCAGCGCCATCCCGAAACCTATGAGCATATCCGCCCTGAGTTGGTGGGTAACGCCACCAGGGTACTGGTATCGGATCTATCCGGGCGTGCGAACATCCTCGCCAAGGCGCAGCAGTTCAATATCAACCTCGACAGCAAAGATCCTCTCACCCTGGAAATCCTCGAAGAGATCAAGGAAATGGAAAATAAGGGGTATCAGTTTGAAGGGGCCGAAGCATCGTTTGAACTCTTGATGCGCAAAGCCCTCGGTACGGTACGGCATTTCTTTTCCGTCATTGGCT
>JAIVHC010000245.1 GCA_020201305.1 Geobacteraceae bacterium | reverse complement strand
GGCAATCTCGATACGAGCACGAGTGCGCAGATAATGGAGCTCCTGATGCAGCAGATTGGGCTGGGTAAAACCCTGGTAATGGTGACCCATGACCATGCTCTGGGGCAGGCATGCAGCCACAGGCTTGAGCTCCAGGATGGTGCGATCGTGGGGGAGCCTCATGCTTAGGGCGCTACTCACCGGGTTGCAAAGAGATCTGCTGTCCGGGGGGAAGAACCTGCGCTTGCATGCGCTGCGCTCACTCCTGACCATGTTGGGGATGGTGTTCGGGGTTGCGAGTGTGATTGCCATGCTTGCCGTGGGGCGCGGCGCCGGACAGGAGGCACTGGAGCAGATCCGCCAGTTCGGCAGTGATGTTGTAGTGCTCAATTCCACCAAGGATGCAGGAGAGGAAAAGTCGGGCCAGACGCGTGCGTTTCTCAACGTCTACGGCATAACCTACGCCGATGCGGCGCGTATTGACGCCACACTACCTCATGTGAAGCGGGTAGTTAGAGTGAAGTTCCGTGCCGAGGAGGCAAGTGCCGCACAACAGCGGCGCGAAGTACGTCTGGTGGGCACCACGCCCGACTGGTTTGCCCTGGTGCCCAGATCACTGATGGCGGGACGCTATCTATGTGATCTCGATGAAGAGCTTGGGAGTAATGTGGCGGTCATTACCGAAGAGGTGGCGCGGCGTCTCCTTCCCGCGAGCGCGGTGCTGGGCGAGTATCTCCGGGTGGGAGGCTCCTCCTACACCGTAGTGGGGGTGGTGCGCAGCAGCGGCAGAGGCGGTGCGGGGAAAGCGCCGGATCAAAGCAACGATGTATATATCCCCATGAGTACGTATCGAAAGAACATCGGGGATGTGCGGCTCCAGCATGTAGGGGGGACCACGGTGCGCGAGAAGGTGGAGCTACAGCAGGTGCTGGTACAACTCGAACATGAATCCCATGTAGAGCCTGCGGCTGCGGTGCTCCAGGGGCTGGTGGAACGCTTCCATAAAAAAGAGGATGTGCAACTGTATGTGCCCCTGGCCCTGTTGCGCCAGGCGGAGCAGACCCAGCGCACCTTCAACATCGTCCTCGGGACCATTGCGGGGATCAGTCTGCTTGTCGGGGGGATCGGAATCATGAATATCATGCTCGCTTCAGTGACGGAACGTACGCGCGAGATCGGGATCCGGCGTGCCATCGGCGCGAAGCGTCAGCACATTTTGCGCCAGTTTCTCACCGAGACCCTGGTGCTCTCCGGCTGCGGTGGAGGACTCGGGGTCGCCCTTGGTTTGCTGCTGCCCTGGGTTATTACCCGTTTTACCGGCCTCGAAACCCTGGTGAGTGTGCCGAGTCTGGTACTTGCGCTCCTGATCAGTATGGGGGTGGGGATCGGCTTCGGACTCTATCCCGCATTACGCGCGGCGCGCCTTGACCCCATTGAGGCCCTGCGCCATGAGTAGGGCAAAAACAGATAACGTTGCTCAGTCAAAGTACTTTATCCCTACTACGCGCGCAGAGATGCAGGCCCGCCGCTGGGATGAACTTGATGTGCTGTTTGTTTCCGGGGATGCGTATGTGGATCACCCCTCCTTCGGAGTTCCGCTCCTGGCGCGGGTCCTCGAAGCGAAAGGCTGGCGCGTGGGCATCATTGCGCAGCCCGACTGGAACGATCCGGCTGCATTCCAGGTTATGGGATCTCCGCGCCTGTGCGTCGCGATCTCCTCCGGGGCCATGGATTCCATGGTCAACCACTACACTGCAGCGAAAAAGGTGCGCAATGATGACGCCTATACCCCCGGCGGGCGCGCAGGAAAGCGTCCCAATCGTGCCATAATCGCGTATACCGCTGCAGTAAAGGGGGCGCTCAAAGGGGTGCCGGTAATCATTGGCGGCATCGAAGCAAGTCTGCGTCGCCTGGCCCATTACGACTACTGGAGTAATAAAGTGCGCCGCTCCATCCTCGTGGATAGCAAAGCAGATCTGCTTTTGTACGGTATGGGAGAGAAGGCGTTGCTCGAAGTAGTAACCCAGCTCGACAGCGGTCGCCGTATAGAGGCGCTTACGCGCGTACCCGGAACTGCGTGGCTGAGCCCGGTGGCGCTGAGTGGAGAACAGCTCCCTGCGTTCTCGGCTCTGGAGCACGACCGCGCGGCGTATGCTGCCGCTTTTGCCCAGGTGCAGCGCAGCGGGCAGCAGCGCCTGGTGCAGGAGTATGCCGGGCGCTACCTGGTGGTGAATCCACCCGCTCCGGCACTGAAACAGCAGGAACTCGATGATATCTATGCCCTGCCGTTTACCCGCCGCCCTCACCCCGCATATACCGAAACGATCCCCGCATTTGAGCAGATCCGCTGGTCGGTTACCAGCCATCGCGGCTGCCAGGGGGGCTGTGCCTTCTGCGCTATCAGTGCACATCAGGGGCGTCTGGTGCAGTCGCGCACCCCTGAATCGGTGGTTGCCGAGGTGGAACGTATCGCTAACGATCCTGAATTTAATGGCACCATAACCGATGTGGGTGGCCCCACTGCGAACATGTACGCTACTTCAGTGCGCGATCTCACCCGCTGTCAACGCTGTGAGCGCGAGAGCTGCCTCTATCCGCGCATCTGTTCCAACCTCGATCTCGACGATACCCATGCCGTCGCGCTCTTGCGCCGTCTGCGCAATATCGGCGGGGTTAAGCATGTGTATGTCGCCTCGGGAATCCGCTTCGATCTTCTCGCCCACCAACCCGGATATCGCCAGGAGCTCCTCCACCATCACATCGGCGGTCTCCTCAAGGTTGCGCCTGAAGCTCTGAGCCCGGGATTACTTAAACACATGCGCAAACCTGCGCCGGAACTGTTTGAAACCTTCCTGCATCAATTCTATGCCACCCAGCGTCAACTCGGGCGCCGCTGTGGCGTGGTGCCCTATCTGATGGCGGGTCATCCGGGCAGCACCCTCGGGGATATGCTCAACACCGCCCTGGTTCTGCGGCGCAATCATCTGAAGGTGGAGCAGGTGCAGGAGTTCACCCCCACCCCCGGGACCCTGGCGACCTGTATGTACTACACCGGTATCGACCCCCTGCGGGGGGAGAACGTTGCGGTATGTCGTGATCCGCATGAACGTCGCCTGCAGAAGGCGCTCCTCCTAGCGCATCAGCCGGCGCAGCACAAACTGGTGCGCGAAGCCCTGCGCCGCCTCGGGCGCGAAGATCTGTTCCAGCAGGTGAGCGGCACTGCTGAACGTTCAGGGTCTGCACCCTCTGCAAAGGTGCGCGCAGGGAAACGCAAAAAAGGGAAAGGGCGTAACCCACGCCGCTGATTTTGTGTTAATGTATCTATATAATTGA
>JAIVHC010000160.1 GCA_020201305.1 Geobacteraceae bacterium | reverse complement strand
GATGCTTGAATACTCCAAAATCAGCAGAGATGATGCCGATGCCCGGGGAAACAAAGAAGCTGAAAGGGTTATCCGTACCACAGAAAATGTTGATATCGAAGCTGACAACGTACGTATTAAAGGGGTGGGGATGACATATAAGATCGCCCCCCGCCTGCTCAAGATTCATAGCGATGTCAGGGCGCGTATTTTCCCGCAGGCAATGTCCGATAGCCGTGCCAACTCCACTGTTGCTGCGCAAGACAGTCAATAGTGCACCCTTGTGCTAGAGGGAGGAGATAAATCATGCAAAGCTCCATACGAAAGAGCATAAAAAGAAGGCTGAGGATTCTGGGTATAAGTTTGTGTGGAGCCTTTCTGCTTGGGGTATTTCCCCTGTGGGCACAGGAGGAAGCACAGGATAGAAATGTCACCAGGGAGGAAGAGGCGACACGCGAAGATGCAGGGCAGAAAGAAAAGATAAAACACGATTCATCTCTGCCGGTTGATATTACCTCGGATTTCCTTGAGGTGGACGATAAAACCGGGATCTTTGTTTTTCGTGGTGATGTGGTGGCGAAACAGGATAGCGCCACGATATATTCCGATCAGTTGGACGTTTATTATACCCAGAAAAAAGAGACTAAGGACGCTGCTGGCACAGCAGATACCCAAAGCCGAAGTATCGAAAAGATCGTTGCGCGTGGCTCAGTAAAAATTGTACAGGAGGAGCGTATAGCTACCGGGGAACGAGCAGAATATGTGTATGCGGAGGGGGCCGTGATTTTGACCGGCTCGCCCAAGGTGGTACAGGGAAATAATACCATCGCCGGGGAAAAAATAACCGTTTACCTTGATGGCAAACGCAGCATTGTTGAAGGCGGCGTGCGCGAAAGGGTGCAGGCCACCTTTGTACCGGATGATGATGGCGATAAATAAGCATAAACTTCAAGCTGAAGGTTTATTTAAATCCTACGGCGGCAGACAGGTGGTCAAGGGAGTCAGCCTCAGTCTAGATTCCGGAGAGGTAGTTGGATTGCTCGGGCCCAATGGCGCGGGTAAAACCACTTCGTTTTATATGATCGTGGGGCTCGTGCGACCGGATAGCGGACGGGTTGTGCTGGATGAAACTGAAATCTCCCACTGGCCTATGTATAAACGCGCCGCAGCAGGTCTTGCGTATTTACCCCAGGAATCCTCGGTATTTCGCAAGCTCAGTGTGAAACAAAATCTACTTGCGGTCCTCGAGTACCATGTGGCAGATAAACTCCAGCGTGAAGAGCGGTTGCATGAATTACTGGAAGAATTCCGCCTTAACCATGTAGCTGATTCTCCCGGATATGCTCTTTCGGGCGGTGAACGACGTCGCACGGAGATTGCCAGAGCATTGGTGATTGATCCGCGTTTTATCCTTCTGGATGAACCATTTGCGGGGATTGACCCTTTGGCTGTGATTGATATCCAGAAAATAATTACCAGTTTG
This sequence comes from Geobacteraceae bacterium, assembly GCA_020201305.1. Lineage (GTDB taxonomy): Bacteria > Desulfobacterota > Desulfuromonadia > Desulfuromonadales > Desulfuromonadaceae > JAIVHC01. The sequence continues at coordinate 9,787 of JAIVHC010000160.1, read as the reverse complement.
AGACATCGGGGGATCGGGGTGTTGATCTCAGATCATAATGTGCGTGAAACTCTGGGGGTGTGTGACCGGGCGTATATTCTCAATGATGGTCAGCTTCTTGAAGAGGGGAATCCGGAGCAGATAGCCGCGAGCCCCAAAGCCCGTCAGATATATCTCGGGGAAGATTTTCGCCTTTAGTGCATGTGTATGGCGGTTTGTGTAGGTGCATGGACCCAGGAACTGGTAGAATATATTTGGTTGCCGGATTCAACCGGGTTTACGTTAAATCGGACTAGATGATCGGAACACTTCATGGCACTTGAACTTCGACAACAACTTAAGCTCAGCCAGCAATTGGTTATGACGCCGCAGTTGCAGCAGGCGATAAAACTGCTGCAACTTTCCCGTGTCGAGCTGGAAGAGGTGGTCGAACAGGAGCTTGAAGAAAATCCCCTCCTGGAAAAGGGTGATACCGAAGAAGTTGAGCCGCAATCCCAGGCTCTGAGTAAAGAGGAGGCATCTGAAACTTCAACGGAGGCTGAGACCACAACAGAGGTAGGCGAGCCGGAAGGGTTGGCTAATATAGAAGATTGGCAGAGCTACCTGCAGGGCTACAGCCAGGGGGGAAGTATTGCCGAAGGTTCAGGTGATGATCAGCCTGCGTATGACAACACTCTGAGTGGTACTCAGACCTTGTATGATCACCTGCTTTGGCAACTCCAGCTTGGGCGTTATCCGGAAGACGAGGTAGAATCTGCCGGAGTTATCCTGGGAAACCTGGATGAATCAGGATACCTCAGCTTCCCCATAGAGGAGTTGCAGCATCAGTTCCATATGCCCGAAGAGCTGCTTCTGCGTGGTCTGGAAGTTGTGCAACAGTTGGATCCCCCCGGTGTAGGTGCCAGAAATTTAAGCGAATGTCTCCATTTGCAGCTACGAGCTCAGGATCTCGAAGGTTCACTCGCGGATATTATAGTCACGCGTTACAGTGAGGAGCTTGAAACGCGGCGCTACAACGTAATTGCACGTCAATGCCGGGTCACGGAAGAGGAAATATACGCTGCAGCGCATGTGTTGAGTGAGCTGGATCCGTATCCGGGGAGTATGTTTGGCAGCGGGGATGTACAGTATATCACCCCAGATGTTTTTGTGCACAAAACTGCGGATGGATATGTGGTAAGTCTCAACGATGACGGTCTGGCTAATCTTGGCATCAGTTCCTACTACGCCAACATCTCCAAGCAGGGTCTGGATCAGAAAACGAATGAATATCTGCAGGAAAAACTGCGAGGAGCACAGTGGCTCCTGAAGAGCATCTATCAGCGTCAGAAAACTATCTACCGCGTAACAGAGAGCATCGTAAAATTTCAGCGCGATTTTTTTGACAAAGGGATTAACCACTTAAAGCCTCTGGTGTTGCGCGATGTTGCGGAAGATATTGGGATGCACGAGTCCACTATCAGTCGCGTGACAACCAATAAGTATCTACAGGCGCCGCAGGGTCTGTTTGAGTTGAAGTATTTTTTCAACAGTGGTATCGGTACATCTACGGGGAATGATGTTGCCGCTGAATCAGTAAAAAGCCGGATACGCGACATCGTTGCGGCAGAAAATGCGCAAAAACCGTATTCAGATCAGAAAATTGTCAAGATGCTGGCAGAAGACGGGATCAATATAGCCCGGCGTACCGTTACCAAATATCGGGAGATGCTGGGGATCCGATCATCAACCGCGCGCAAGCGTTTATTTTAGCAATATGGAGGATTAATCTATGCAGATAGCTGTAACCTTTCGTCATATGGACAGCAGTGATCCAGTACGCGAGTATGTTGAAGAAAAGCTCGCTCGGGTAAAGAAATATATTGAGGAGCCCATTGAAGCCCAGGCAGTGCTGATGGTGGAAAAAAAGATCCGCAATATTGCTGAAGTTGTTCTCACCGCCAAGGGCGTTACCATCAAGGCCTCAGCTGAAGTAAACGATGACATGTATGCGGCGATTGACGCTGTAGTGGATAAACTCGAGCGCCAGCTCAAGCGCTACAAGGACAAACTCAAGGATCATTCTCCACGTAAAGGCAAGGGGCGCAATGTTACCAAGTCGATTATCGAGGCAGCAAGTATCGATGATGGCGCAGATGAACCTAAAATTGTCAAAACCCACAGTTTTCCGGTCAAGCCCATGTCTCTTGACGAAGCGGTAATGCAGATGGATCTGATGTATAAAGATTTTCTGGTGTTTACCGATGACAGCTCTGAAGAGGTGAATGTCATTTACCGGCGCAAAGATGGCAACTACGGACTGATTGTCCCCGAACGTTAACCTGAACAGATGCCGGACGTGAGTGTCTGTGAGTACCGTCCGGCATTTTATTGAAGATGTGATATGAATATAGCAGAATTACTCGATTATTCGGCAGTTGAGGCCAACATTGATTCCGAAAGCAAGAAAGATCTTCTGGAGGAGATGACCGACGTTTTATTGCGTTCGGCTCCAACTCTCGATCGCGCTCAAGTGTTGAGCGTATTGCAGGAGCGCGAACGCCTCGGTAGCACCGGTATAGGTGATGGCGTCGCCATCCCCCACGGTAAGATTGCGAATATCGAGCAGATGTATCTGGCTTTTGGACGTAGCGTCAAAGGGGTTGATTTTGATTCCATGGATGGCAAGGCAGCCCACCTGTTCTTTCTGTTAATTGCTCCTGAAGATTCTATAAGCGCGCATTTGAAAACCCTTGCGCGTATTTCAAAACTGCTGAAAAAGGTGCACGTACGCACGCAGTTGCTTAAGGCCGAGAATGCAGAGGTAATCTACAACATAATTTGTACCGAAGACAGCGCCTGACCCACGGGGATCACATGAAAAAACTCAGTGTCAGATGTCTCCTGGCCGAAAAAGAGACCGGACTTGATCTGGAAATTATGTCCGACACCGCGGGACTTGAGAAAACCATAGAATCACATAGGATTCAAAAGCCCGGGCTCGCTCTGGCCGGGCACCTGAGATTTCTCCACCCCTCACGCCTGCAGATTCTTGGCTCAACTGAACTGAGTTATCTTGAAAGCCTGTCCGCGGACGTCGCAAAGCGCAATGTAGAGCAGTTCTGTGCGCTGGGGTTCTCCTGCATGATTGTGACCAAGGGGCAGGAAATTCCCCAGATACTCCTGGATAAAACCCGGAAATACTCCATTCCTTTGTTGCGTACCCAGTTGCAGAGTTCCACGTTTATTTCGCTAATAAGCAGATTTCTTGAAGAGCGCCTTCTTCCGGAAACCTCGGTGCATGGGGTGCTGGTTGATGTGTTCGGGGTCGGTGTACTTCTCATGGGGAAGAGCGGTGTTGGCAAGAGCGAATGTGCTTTGGATCTGGTGCTGCGCGGACATCGCCTTGTGGCGGATGACGTAGTAAAAGTGCGCGCTAAACTTCCTGAAGTCCTGTTCGGTGAAGGTAGTGATCTGCTACATTACCATATGGAGATCCGGGGGCTTGGCATTATTAACATAAAGCACCTGTTCGGTATCTCGGCTATCCGCGAACGCAAAAAGATTAATGTAGCGATTGAATTAACCGAATGGAAGGATGGAGAGTTGTATGACCGCCTTGGAATTGACGATCAATTCTTCGAACTTCTTAATGTTAAGATTCCGCTTTTGAAGGTTCCGGTTTGCCCGGGACGGAATATCTCTTCTATTATCGAAGTCGCAGCGCGAAATCAGCTTCTCAAAGAGATGGGATACAACAGTGCGCGCGAGTTTCAGGATCGGCTCGAAGAGCGTATGGCTGAGGTTGCACAGCAACACTCGCACCACATAATAGGTGATAACCTGGAGTGATATCAGTGCGTTTTATTATTATTACAGGGCTGTCCGGATCAGGACGTACCACAGCTGCACGGGTGCTTGAAGATGAGGGGTTCTACGTCGTTGACAATTTCCCTCTCGCGCTGGTGCCGCAATTCCTCAAGCTCAATCAGGATAAGCCCCTGGCTCAGTCAGCAGGAATTGCCTTGGTGATGGATGTACGCAATCCGCACTTTTCGGTGGAGTCCGAATCCAGTGTTGAGGCTGTTTCTGCAGCCGGGTATGATCTGGACATTCTGTTCCTTGAATCCTCAGATGATATTCTGATTCGACGTTTTTCCGAAACCAGGCGCCGACACCCACTTTTCGATGTTGATGGATTGAGCAGTTCCATTGCCGCAGAGCGCAAAATGCTTGCCGGGTTGCGCAATAAAGCCACCGCTATTATCGACACCAGCTCCCTCTCGGTTCACGAACTCAAGGCCAGTGTTCTACACCATCTGTATAATGACCCCGGGGCAGGCTCCGCCATGATGATGCGCCTGCAGTCCTTCGGGTTTCGCTATGGCTTGCCTGTTGACGCTGATCTGGTTATTGATGTACGTTTCTTGCCTAATCCCCACTACATAGAGGCTTTGCGCCCTCGATGCGGTCTCGACTATGAGGTCGCCACGTATGTTTTGAGCCAATCCGTCTGTGCGGAGTTCCTGGAACGCACCACAGAGTGGCTGAAGTTTCTTTTGCCTCTGTACCGGGATGAGGGGAAACACTACCTCACCATCGCCATCGGATGTACCGGTGGTCAGCATCGCAGTGTAGCTGTCGCAGAAAAATTGCATACAGAATTGTCGGCGGATGCCTACAATGTGCGAGTTTCACATCGGGATTTAGTCAGGGAGAAATAATGGTCGGACTGATTATTACAGCGCATGGTGGCATTGCCGCTGAGATACTGCGTTCCGCAACTTCCATTATGGGGCCATTGCCGCAGGTTAGGGCGTTAACGATAGAGCGCGGCGTGGATGTGGACGATATCTACACCCAGCTGAGCCATGCTATAGCCGAAGTTAACTCCGATGGCGACGGCGTTTTGATTATGACCGATATGTTTGGTGGCACCCCGGCAAATATTTCCAATCGATTTCTTAATGTTCCCGGAATTGAAGTTCTCAACGGGGTGAACCTGCCCATGGTGCTTAAATTCTGTGGCAGCAGAGATTCCATGACAGTTGGTACCCTCGCCGATTTTCTGCAACGCTACGGGAAGAAAAGCATTATGAATACCCGAGATATACTGGGCGGAATGGAGGGCTGATGTCGGTAGTTCTCGCACGTGTTGATAATCGCCTGATCCATGGGCAGGTGCTCGAAGCCTGGATTCCGCATGTGCATGCAGATTACATTATTGTGGTAAACGATGCAATTGCCCGTGACCCGTTTCGCAAACAGCTCATGCTTGGATGTGTACCCGATCATCTGCAGGTTAAAATATGTTCCCTGGATGAATTGCCCGCCTTGAGCCAACGCCACCTGGAGCGGCGCCACAACCTACTTTTGTTGTTTGCAACTCCGCAGGATGCTTTGAATGCCTACGAAAATGGTCTTGAATTTTCACGGCTCAACCTCGGGAACATGCATCTGGCAAAGGGGAAGCGTGGTATCTCACGCACCCTGGCTGTAGATGAAAAAGATACCCGGATTCTGGATCGCTTTGCAGCTATGGGGGTCAAGGTGACTGCACAGTGTGTTCCGAGTGACAGGGCTCAGTGTTGGGATAGCACATGTCATGAACTGGGCAGCTGATCTGAGTACAATTCAGTGGGTATCCCTTGTGACCCTCGCCCTTGCAGGAGGTCTGGACAGGACCGCTTTGGCGCAAACGTTGCTCTGTCGTCCCATTGTGTGTGGTAGTCTGTGTGGTTTGATCATGGGCAATTATACTGCCGGGATGCTGATGGGAGCAGTGATGGAGTTACTCTGGCTTATGCGTTTGCCTGTAGGGGCCACGGTAGCTCCGGATGATACCCAGGCTACCATTGCTGCGGTGTTTTTGTTCTGCGGTTTCAATACCGAACTGCACATCATATTGCCGGAACAGGTGCTAATGGTTGTGGTGCTGTTTTTTGCCGCGCTCTTTGCGCCCCTGGGCCGCCTGGTTGATATCGGGGCACGCCACATGAATGGAAGAATTCAACACCAGGCGCAAAGCAGACTAGAGCGCGCTTCGAGTGTTACCCCTCCCTGTTTTTTGCGCTGGGCTAATCTCGCAGGATTGGTGAATTTTTCCCTGGCTGGACTCTTCAGCCAGGTGATTATTTTGTGTGCTACCCTGGCAAGTATCGTTTTGGTGGTGCCACTGTTGGAAAGATTAACCTGGCAGATGGCTGGTGTGCCTGTATATGCGGCACTTATTGCAGGAGTGGGTGCCGTATATGCCTGCATCACCGTTCGCTATGGTGTAATTCTATTCGGCACCGGTTTTGGCATAACCCTTCTTTTTACTCTGGTTTGAAAATATGCACACAGTGGTAAAAAACCTCCTGAAAATGAATCTTCGCTGTCTGCTTTTGCAGGCATGCTGGAATTTCCGTGTATTTCAGGGGGTAGGGAGTGCTTGGATTATGCAATCATGCCGCAGGGATGGTTCTGCTGGCAGTGCAGAAAATAATTCAGATACATCTTCACATTCTGCTTCTCAGATAACGTACTTCAATACCAATACCTTTTGTGCTCCAACCGTGTTTGCGGCCCAGTTGTCTTTGCACGAAAAACAGGCGCGTGGTGAGTACGTCGTTATTGGTGCAGATGAGTTTGCCGCTGCAGTGATGGCCCCTGTTGCTGCGGTTGGTGATGCCCTGTTTTGGGGAGGTTTGCGCCCGTTAGCCGCTCTTGCGGCAATCATCCTGACACTGCAGGGGTTTTCCTGGGCTCCGCTGGTGGTGGTTCTGTTGTTTACGCTACCATGTATGATCGTCCGCATTGCGGGGAGTATCCTAGGGTATGTACGCGGTGCACAGGTGGTGGCACTTATCCAGCAACTACATCTGGCTAATCTGGCGGTGAGGATTAAACAGATAAACATTGTTCTTCTTGGGGTGATCGCAGCGTTAACCTGGAATGGTCTCGGAGCTGATTTAGATCTTGGTCGCAGCAGTTCCATGCACCTTGCTGCTCTGGTTTTGCTCGGTGTGGGAATAAATGTATTCTTGCTCCGGCACAAAATTCCTATCGTGGTAGTGCTGGCGTTTTCAGTGGTTCTGTTTAGCTCTGCTGCAAGTATCGTTCAACCTTGATGGCGTCGCAAAAAGTTCCGCCTTACGGCGTTACGGCGTTTTTTTGATATATAAGGCTATTTCCCCATGGATTGTGTAGAAAGAGAACTCATCATTCAAAACCGCCTCGGTCTGCATGCTCGCGCAGCTGCGCAGTTCGTGCAATTGGCAAATCAGTACAGTTCAGAGATCTTTATTGAAAAGGATGGCGAGGAAGTTAACGGAAAAAGTATTATGGGCATTTTGATGCTTGCAGCACCTAAGGGGACAGCAATCGTACTCCGCTCCCGAGGAGATGATGCCCCGGATGCGCTGGATGCGCTACAGGCTTTGATAGATGATAAATTTGGCGAAGATTGATATGAAACAGACCACCTACACAGGCATTGCTGCTTCACCCGGTATAGCCATCGGTGAAGTGCGTCTTCTGGATCGCAGACGGATTTCTGTGCAGGAACACGAAATTGATGCGACCCAAGTGGAGGAGGAGATCCGTATCTTTCTTGAGGCCGTGGATCGCTCGCGGGAGCAGCTGGAGAAGGTGCAGGAGGGGTTGGTTCGCCAGAGCAAGACCGAACATTTTTACATCATAGACACCCAGTTGCTTATTCTCAACGACAAGATGCTCATCGATTCCACCACAGAGCTAATCCGTACAGAATTGATAAACGCTGCCGGGGCTTTGAAGCGGGTGTTGCACCGCTTTGTTACAGTATTTGAGCAGATTGAAGATGAATATTTGCGCGAGCGAGGCTCAGATGTTGAATTGGTGGGAGAAAGGATCATTCGCAATATTAGCGGGATGGAGCAATCCCAGGTCGGAGAGTTGGAACGCCGTTCGGTGATTGTTGCTCATGATCTCTCTCCAGCCGACACATGCCAGCTGGATGCAGAGCATGTAGTGGCATTTGTAACCGATCTTGGCGGCAGAACATCACATACTGCTATTCTGGCCCGCTCTATGGAGATCCCTGCTGTGGTAGGGTTGGAAAAAATTACGCGCCAGGTTCCTGATAATACACCGGTGATTGTAGACGGGAACAGCGGTGTGCTGGTATGTAATCCTGATAAAGAGACCCTGAAGAAATATCTTGAATTCAAGCGGCGCTATGAATTCTACAAAAAACAGCTACGCAGCTATTGTGAGCTTCCAGCTGTAACCGCAGATGGAAAACTTATTTCCATGCAAGCCAATATAGAGTTTCAGATAGAAGTCGATATTGCGCTGAATAATGGTGCTCAGGGGATAGGGTTGTTGCGTACAGAGTTCATGTACATGGCGCGCTCCAAACCTCCCGCTGAGGAGGAGCAGTTTCAGTCATATAAAAAGGCTGCCGAGCAGTTTTCCCCCTATCCGGTAACTATTCGGACCCTCGATATCGGAGGGGATAAATTCGTGAGCGATATCTGTCTGGATGATGAAGCAAATCCTGCGATGGGGATGCGCTCAATCCGGCTCTCTCTGTGGGAGAAGAACCTGTTTCACATACAGTTACGTGCCATATTGCGAGCCTCTGCGTTTGGTAACGTGCGTCTGATGTTTCCCATGATTTCCGGCCTTGCCGAGGTCAGATCATGTAAGAAAATTGTTGCACAGGTTATGGAAGAACTCGTAGCTGAAGGTGTGAACTTTGACCGCAACATTGAAGTGGGTATCATGGTAGAGACTCCTTCGGCGGTGTTTGTTGCCGACATCCTGGCTTCCGAAGTCGATTTTTTTTCCATTGGCACCAACGATCTTATTCAGTACTGCCTCGCAGTAGACCGGGGAAATGAGCACGTTGCCTATTTGTACGAGCCCTTTCATCCTGCAATCTTGCGTGCCCTGAAACACATTGCCGACAGTGCCGATGCAGCCGGGATCGAACTGTGTGTGTGTGGCGAGATGGCCGCTGAACCCATGTTCAGCATTGTACTGGTAGCTCTGGGATACACCCAGCTCTCCATGAGCAGCCAGGGAATATCGCGCGTAAAAAAACTGATCCGCCAGTGGAACACCGCCCACAGTGATGAGTTGCTCGATTCCCTTATGGAACAGAAGACCGCCGCTGATGTCCTGCGGGTGCTTAAACTGAAACTGGCACAATATCTGCCTCAGGCTGATCCTGATCTGGACTATTAATTCAGATCGAGGTGTTTGTGGATAATTACACGCTTTGCATTTGGCGCTTTTTGCCTAGGAATCTAATTTTGTGCTTGCTGCGAAAGCATCAACATTCAACCTTCAACAGTTTGTAAGATCCTTTTACTCCACATGAAAGGTACCTAAGATATGTCAATGACAGATTATATGTTTACCTCAGAATCGGTAAGTGAAGGCCATCCGGATAAAATGGCAGACCAGATTTCTGACGCTATTCTTGATGCTGTGCTGGAACAGGATAAGCATTCGCGAGTTGCGTGTGAAACCCTAGTCAATACCGGACTAGTAATCCTCGCTGGTGAGATAACCACCCATGCACATGTGGATTACCAGGAAGTTGCACGCAACACTATTCGTAATATCGGTTACGTAAGCTCAGAAATGGGTTTTGACGCTGATACCTGTGCGGTTTTAACCTCTCTGGATCGCCAATCCCCGGATATCTCTCAGGGGGTTACTCCGGGGCAGGGGTTGTGTCTGGAACAGGGTGCAGGCGATCAGGGACTTATGTTCGGCTATGCTTGCGACGATACCCCACAACTCATGCCCATGCCGATTATGTATGCACATGCTCTTACCAGTCAGCTGAGTAAAG
>JAIVHC010000244.1 GCA_020201305.1 Geobacteraceae bacterium | reverse complement strand
CTTCTCAGGTGTCTGACGCGAGTCAATCTCTGTCGGAAGGTGCTACCAACTCGGCAAGTTCGGTCGAAGAGATATCCGCTTCAATGAATCAGATCTCCAGCCAGACCAAGGCCAGTGCTGATAACGCCAACCAGGCTAATCAGCTTGCCTCACAGGCGCATAAAGCTGCGGACGATGGTAATCAGCAGATGCAACAGATGGTTACTGCGATGAATGATATCAATGAGTCCGGGCAGAATATCTCCAAGATCATTAAGGTTATTGATGAAATTGCGTTCCAGACCAATTTGCTCGCCTTGAATGCCGCAGTAGAAGCAGCACGCGCTGGTCAGCATGGTAAGGGATTCGCCGTGGTTGCAGAAGAGGTGCGTAATCTCGCTGCGCGTAGTGCAAAGGCGGCGCAGGAAACGGCCGCTCTTATTGAAGGCTCAGTAGAAAAAGCAGAGCACGGTGTGTCTATTGCCGACAGCACTTCCAAAGCATTTACGGAGATCGTTGCGGAGATACAGAAGGTTAATGATCTGATTTCTGAAATCGCCGCATCCAGCAGTGAGCAGGCCCAGGGCATTTCTGAGATCAATGAGGGCGTAGTGCGCATAGATGATGTAACCCAACAGAATACTGCAAATGCGGAAGAAGGCGCTGCATCAGCGGAAGAGCTTTCCAGCCAGGCAGCGCAGTTAAATGAATTGCTGGCTCATTTCAAACTCCGTGAAGCAGCTGGTTCGGATCACTTTTCAACAGGTATTAATCGCGGCAATCAGGATTTCTCCACTTCAAATAAGAGACCGTCTGCGACAGAAAAAAGAGGACAAACGTCTCTTGCTGCTAAACCGGCAGCAGATTCCAGGTCTTCTGCTGGTTGGGGTACCTCCGGCGGCAGTAAAGGTGATGATGTCCAGATAGCCCTGGATGATTCTGAATTCGGTAGATTTTAAGAGTATATAAAGACCGCCCGCGCTATATATATGCAAAATAGCGCAGGCGGATTTTTTGACCAACAGGTGTAATGATGCTTGATTATAATGCCATCGCCGGCGATATCGGTGATCTTCCATCCATGCCTATAGTAGCAATTAAGTCCATGGAACTTCTGCAGGATCCGGATGCCTCCATTAAGGAACTCGCTGATACTATTGCCATGGATCCAGCTGTATCTGCACGTATCTTAAAAATAACCAATTCCTCGGTATATGGTTTGGTGCGTAAAATCACCACCTTGCAGAACGCCTTGGTGATACTGGGTGAGCGAACAGTTCGCAGTCTCGTTTTAGCGTCGAGTATGTGCAGTGTGAATAAGCAATTTGGCCTCCTGGAAAAATTGCTCTGGGAAGAATCTGTTGGCAGCGCTATTGCTGCGCGATACATAAGCAAAAGTCTGGGTAAGGGAGACTGTGAAGAGGCCTTTCTGTCCGGATTGTTCAGTAATCTGGGTAAAGTGGTACGCAATAATAACAGCCCCGAACAATATCAGGAGCTGGTTGAAGCTCAGTATAATGAGGTCAGCAGTAAATACATTGATCTGGAACAGAGCTATTTCACCCATCCCTATAATCATGTAGGTGCTGCAGTTCTCCACTCCTGGGGTATTGCCGATTTGCTTGTTGAGGCTGTGTGTCGACATATCGAAGTTGAGAGTAGGGGTGAAGCGGATGCAGATGTGCTGCTTCTTGCCGCTCTTACCAATCTCGGGGTCAATATGTGCCACAAGCGCGGGATTGGAACCAGGGTGCCGGATGAGGATATGGATATGACTCAGACTCCGGGCGGAGCCTATCTGGAACTTGATCAGGAAAAGATTGATCAACTTCTCGAAGGGTTCGATGAAGTTTATTCTGAAAGTCGCGAAGCATTCAACGCCTGATGGCGTCGCAAAAGTTCTGCCCTACGGTGTTACGGCGTTTTTTCAGGACCTCGACATACCCGATGTATGCCTTCGCCCCTGAAAAACCACCAGGCCTTGTAGGTCGAAATTTTTGCTTAGCCATCTTATGATTTTTTGCGAAAGCATCAACGCCTGATATAACATTACATTACATTAGTTTTAGAATAAAAAGCGCCTTAAGTGCTCTCCGGAGTTCAGAAGCCTGGACCTTAAGGTCATGTGCAAGGATGTTGAAGCGTCTGATCTGGATGGGTTTGATATTGTTGTTGATGCTACCGGAAGTGATGCCGTGGGTGAAATGCTCAAGGATATAAAAACTACCCGATATGTTCTGATAAATCGGGTAGACCAGCCGGATCAATGTGATTTTTATTTTTCCTCCCTGTTGCGTTATGGCCCCCTGAAGGTCGCTGTCTCCACTGATGGATCGAGTCCTGTGGCGGGGCAGGTGGTGCGCGATAAAATCAGGCGCATGCTTCCGCTTGAAATAGGCGACTTTCTGCACACAATAGCGGGTGAACGCCAAAAAGGAATAATCGATCCAGAGGGCTCCAGAAACGAGATAAAGCGACTACTTGCACGTGTCTTTCTTCTGGGGTGTGGTCCGGGTGATCCGGATCTTCTGACGTTGCAGGCGTACAAATGCCTGCATCAGGTTGATGTGGTGTTGTACGATCATCTTATTAGCCCTGAAATCCTCGCCTTGGTGCCACAGGATACTCACAGGCACTATGTAGGTAAGGAGAAAGGGCGTTACAGTTATACGCAGGACGAAATAAATGCTCTTATCCTGGAGTATGTGAATCAGGGCTTGAGTGTTGCGCGTCTGAAGAGCGTTGATCCGTATGTTTTTGGTCGTGGGGCTGAAGAACTTGAATATCTGCTCAGTGCTGGTGTCAAAGTGACTCTGGTGCCGGGGATAAGTTCTGCAACTCTGCAGCTTTAGAGGAAGGTGCGAACCCCCAAACCCCGGTTGCGGTAATTTCGCATGCAACCAGGGCCAATCAGGATGTATGCATCACAGATATTCAAAACCTGGATTCCGCCTGTGGTGCAATGGCAAAGCCCGCGATAATGGTCTTCGGCACTGTCGTTGAGTTGTACTCGGTTTTAAGTGTCCAAAACTGAGATGCTCAGGATCTGTCTTCGGGGATTTTGAACACCACCAGAACCCCGGGCAATTGCTCCATTTCTGCTGTAGAGAATGTTGCGGTATCCCCAATTACGCCGATGATTGTATGGTTGGCCCCGGTTGACTGGTGGAAATCGAAATCATTGTCGATGAGATACTGCTTTACCTGATCGATTTCACTCTGGGTAGTTTTTTTCTGCATAACCACTAACATTATTCAGCGTCCCTTCGATTTAATGCGCTCGAGTGTTCGCGATTCATCAATTACACGCTCGAACAGGCGTTTGATAGCCTGGCCATCCAGTGGTCCCGGGTTGAGCTGCTGCATTTTTTCGAAGATGAACTGCTCGCGCTGGGGATTGTACACAGGTAGGTCAAGCTCTTTTTTCAGATGCCCGATCTGTAGCGCCAATGCCGCTCTCTTATTGAAAATACGCAACAACTCCTGGTCGAGCGTGTCGATTTCTACCCGCAGGTCGTCAATAGTCAATATGCTGCTCCTGTCAGAACGATTTTCTGATAATGGTGTCTTTCTTCCAGTGCACATCATCGGTTTCGGGATAGTCGAGATTGTAGTGAAGCCCGCGACTTTCTTTGCGCTCCATGGCACTGCGGATAATCAATTCCGCAACTGTAGCCAGATTGCGTAACTCAATCAGATCGGATGTGACATAGAAATCCCAGTAGTATTCGGTAATCTCTTCCTTAACCATGTTGATGCGGCGCAGGGCGCGTGCAAGGCGTTTATTGGTTCTTACAATCCCCACATAGTTCCACATACAGCGGCGTATCTCATCCCAGTTTTGCGCGATAACCACTTCTTCGTCACTGGTAATTGCCCTGCCATAATCCCATGGATCTATGGGGGGGCAGGGGGCATGCTGCTCTTTAATACGCTGTATGGAGGCTTCGGCGGAGAGTGTTCCGTACACAGCTCCTTCAAGCAGGCTGTTGCTCGCAAGACGGTTTGCTCCGTGGAGTCCGGTACAGGTAACTTCACCTGCAGCAAACAGATTTTTGATCTCGCTTTCGCCATGGGTATCAACCACAACTCCACCGCAGAGGTAGTGTGCTGCTGGCACAACGGGGATGGATTCGTTGATCATATCAACACCATATTCTTTAAGAGTCGAGCTGATATTGGGAAAACGGTCGCGGATATATTCTGCGCTTTTGTGGGTAATGTCGAGATATACGCAGTCATCCCCGCTGACCTTCATTTCGTTGTCAATCGCACGTGCCACTATGTCCCGCGGGGCAAGATCCTTGAGTTTATGGTATTTCTCCATAAATGCTGAGCCATCCGCACGGCGTAAAATCGCACCTTCGCCTCTGACTGCCTCGGAAATTAAAAATGATTTGGCGTAGGGATGGTAAAGGGTGGTGGGGTGGAACTGCATAAATTCCATGTTGGCAATGCTGGCGCCGATACGGTATGCCATTGCAACTCCATCGCCGGAAGCAATGTCCGGATTGCAGGTGTACAAATACACCTTCCCGGCACCCCCGGTGGCAAGCATGGTGATGGTAGCGCCAAACGTAATTACCTTATTGGTTTCGCAGTTGAGAACATATGCGCCCAGGCAGCGGTTGTTGCGTAATTGCCGATGGAGCATTTTAGCTTCGGTAATGAGATCTATAGCGCAGTGACGTTCGTAGATGGTGATGTTTTCATGCTTTTGTGCTGCCGCAACCAGGGCCCGCTCTATTTCCCGTCCGGTTATATCCGAGGCGTGCAGGATGCGCCGATGACTATGTCCCCCTTCGCGGGTTAAATCGTAGTTACCTTCATCATTTTTAGTGAACTCGGTACCGATCTCTATTAGATTGCGAATAGCGTCGGGCCCGCCGCGAACCACCATGTCCACGATATCAGGATGGGATAGATACGCACCCGCAACAATGGTATCCTGCGCGTGCGATTCGAAGGAGTCTTGCTCTGAGTAGACGCTGGCTATCCCTCCCTGGGCATAGCAGGTTGCCGTCTCCCCGATTTCGCGTTTGGTGATTATGGAAACAGTACCATGGTCTGCAACCTTGAGCGCGTAGGAAAGTCCGGCGATTCCGCCGCCGATAACCAGAAAATCAGATGTTATTTCCATTACATGATTCCAATCGTAAAACAAGAAGTAAAAGTGTATACCAGTTGGAAAACTTCCCCGGCATTATTGCACTGGCTAAAATTCTGTCAAGTTGTTTGATAGATGTGTATTATGCGAGAATAACGTAACATAAATTATGTAGGGGATAATGGCTTAATAATATGCTTAGCAAAGATCTCTCAGCAGGGGGGTGAATTTTTCCAATGTTCCGGTTCAAAGCGGATTTACGTTTTATTGCGCTGAAGAATCAGACACCAGCATTGAAACCGCTTCCATTGACACCCTTGTGCAACATTATGCCAGAAAACACGCCCTGGACCCGAATTTAGTGAAGGCGGTAGTGAAGGCTGAAAGCAATTTTGATCCCGCATGTGTATCATCAGCCGGAGCTAGAGGACTTATGCAGGTTATGCCTGCCACTGCGGCAGAAATGGGGATCTATGATCTCTTTGATGCATCGCAGAATATTGCGGCCGGCAGTCGTTATCTGCGCCAGATGTTTGCGCGTTTCAGTGGCAATCTGGATTTAGCCCTGGCTGCATATAATGCTGGCCCCACAGTAGTGGACAGATATGGCGGAGTCCCCCCTTATGCTGAAACACAAATGTATCTGAAAAATGTTAAAAAGTACTTAAGCCAATATCGACGCACTGCGGAAGAGAGAGAATAAATATGTTGAATAATGGAACATTTAATCTGCCCAACATGCTTACGTTTGCGCGTATCGCCTCTATACCGATTCTGGTTCTGACCCTGCTTAACGATAGTCCGGGCATGAGTCTGATTGCTGCGCTTATATTCTCCCTCGCAAGTATCACCGATTGGCTCGATGGCTATCTGGCGCGCCGCCTCGACCTGGTGACGGTTATGGGGAAATTCCTTGACCCCCTGGCGGACAAGTTGATTGTGATGGCGGCGTTGATCATGATGATCCCCCTGGATCGGGTGCCGGCATGGGCGGTTTTTCTTCTCATTGCCAGGGAAGTAATAGTAACAGGGTTGCGCTCTGTCGCTTCATCCGAAGGGATTGTGATTGCGGCAAGTAATCTGGGCAAATACAAAACCATCTTTCAGATGGTTGCCATTATAGGATTATTAATTCACTACGATTACTGTTGGTTTTTTGGCCTGGATTTCCCCCTGCTGTGTGCAGATTTTCACAATGTGGGGCTATTCTTCTTTTATATCTCTCTGGTTCTGACCCTGTGGTCAGGGGTAGATTATCTGGTTAAATTCTTCCGTGTCCTGGAGGGATAGGTCAAAACAGGTTCTTGAGCCAGCCAAAGGCGACAAATGTCCCTAAAGTGGAACCCAGAGAAGAGAAGAAAAATACCAGGATAATTCTGGTGACGCGATTGTGCCACCAGCCCCGCAGATTGACTACATCATCGGCTACTTTCTCCATATCGGCCACTGTTGGTGCAGAGAAGTATGCCTGTACCAGAGCGGTGACAAAGCCGGCACCTATAGTGGGATTCAATGAGGTAAGGGGTGCGGCGATAAATGCAGACACTATGGTCAGGGGATGGCCAAATGCCAAAGCCGCACCAACGGCCGAGAAGATCCCGTTGGCTAGAATCCAGGCTGTGGCAGCTTCATAGACCTGAGCTCTATCTGAGAAAAAAAAACCGCCGATGAACAGTGCGATAACAATGGCCGGGATAATCCACGGGATCGCCTTTGAGTACATCGGTTTTTCGGGGATAGTATCCAACCCGCTGATATCAATAGGTGCGTCTGATTCCAGATAACTGATAATCCCGGGAACATGCGCGGCCCCCACTACGGCAACCACCTTGTCTCCCGGTGCGGCAGCAATGTGGTGAGCCATCCAGCGATCCCGTTCATCTACCAGAGTTATTTTAGCCTGCGGCAGAACATCAGCCATCTCCTCAAGCATAGCCGAAAGGGTATCCGTTTGGCGGATGCGGCTCAGTTCTTCTTCGTCCAGTTCGTGCTTTTCGAACAGCCCTGCAAACATGGTTGAAATGAGTTGCATTTTGCGGATGAAGCCTGTCTTGCGCCAGGCGCGCAATAACGTAGTGCGGATGCTTCTGTCTGCAAGCACCAGGTGCATATTCTGCTCTGTAGCTTTTTGGGCAGCAGCGGCAAGCTCCTCTCCCGGCTTAACTCCAGTCTGCAGCCCCATCCGTTTTTGAAAGGATGATAGGGCGAGGTTTGCCATCAGAAAGGGGATTTGGCCCTGTTTTATCACCTGGATAATGTTCAGATTTTCCCACCGATTTTTATCTGTCAGATGCCGATAGCGCTGTTCATCCAGCTCCACACACACGCTATGTGGCTGTTCGGATTCAATAGTGCGGTTAACCATATCCACCGATGCTCTGGATATATGCGCGGTGCCGATAACAACAATTTCGCGGTTATTTACATGCAGACGGTGTAGATCCTGCTCCGGATTAGACTGTTCCTGGCTCATGGGTTAGGTAGACCTTTACTCCATTGTGAAAAGAAGGGCGATGTTCGGGTATTCAGTGGCTGAATAGGTTATCTTCCTGGCAGAAATTAGGCGGGTGAGAGATAACGTATAGGCACTATCTAGTTCCAGCTTTTGCCATGCACTGGATACCATGTTAAATCGCATGCCAACAAACGCAACAAAAGGCACCGGAGTGGACCTGATGCCTTTTGTTGTGTTAGAGAAGCTCTCCACTCCAGCCGTGAATCTTTGGTCTCACTACGAGAGACTACCAGGTGGGGTTCTTTGTTAATACATCAGGCGTCCCTTTGCAAGAAGGGCTGGCACACAGTATTACTGGGAAAAACCCCTTTCACTACTTATTCCGCGTGGACATTCAGAATACACGCACCGGGTAGAGAGCTAATTTGTTTACCTGAGTATAGAAAACTTATCCCCACCTTGCAAGAGAGAAAAGGAAGAGGTAAAGCAAAAAACCTGCTTTTATTTTAACTAGATGCGCGTATTGAGTTTTGTTCAGATTATATGGTATTATAATGTTTTTTCGATGATTGGTGGCTGGGAGAATGCCTCTGGCAGCGTTGATGCTTGTAGTTTCAGCGCGATCTACATTACTTAAATATGACCTCTGCTATGGGGTATAATTGAAGAGAACTGAAATGATAGGTGGTTTTTTCAACGGCTTATTCTCCATCGCACGGGCTTGGATGTTTATATATCGCCATCCTAAACTCCTGCGTTACGCCATAGCCCCCTTTGTGATTAATGTCATTGTATTCAGCGCCACCCTGTACTTTGCCAACGCATATTTTTCCCATCTGGTTGATGAATATCTCATCTATGGAGAAGCATGGTGGTGGAAGGTGTTGGAGTGGATTGCTCAAACGTTGGTATTACTGGTGATGTTGGTGGTAAGTTTTTTCACCTTCACGGCGGTGGGCAATCTTATTGCGGCACCATTCAACGATGTCC
>JAIVHC010000008.1 GCA_020201305.1 Geobacteraceae bacterium | reverse complement strand
GAATCGCGATAGTAGGGAAGTGCTTCCTCGATGCTCGTAACAGCGACGCCAATGTGGTTGATCTTGGTTAACATAGTGTTAGCTCCTCATTTAGTTTGTGTAGAATTTACCTTTTAAGTGAAAAATGATGTGCCCTAAGAACAAACGGGACTTTTAAATATGCCTAAAAGTATTTTAGCCGAAAAAGAATTTTATTGGAGCCTTCAGCCCCGTGGCACAAATGTCACATATATAGAATAGCGGTATACGCGCCAAAATACCCAGTTAAATCAATCTTATACACCCCATAAAGCAGAATGGGTGGACTATGCCTTTATATCCAAGGCAGGAATTTCAAACCTATGGTTTGCCCTGCAAAACAAGGTTGGCGCATAACATGCTGTTTTGAAAGGACTTTTCTCCGAAAAAGGGTTGTCAAGTGGAAAAAGAGGCGTATACTAAATTTTGTAAACGCGCTGGTAAATTTTGTAAACGGGCTGAGGCAAAGAAAAAAACAGCTACCTCGGAACATAAATGTCTAACCTGTACTACATGCGCACCTAACATAGGGGGCGCTATAATTTTACCTACAATCTTTAACAAACCTCAAAGCGAAAGGATACTGCCATGAAATGCCCAGTATGCAAGAACCACAAAGACGCCAACATCTCTCTCCACGTGGACGGATTCTACGAGGGGATCACAGAATGCGACGTATGCGGAACCGTGTGGTCTTCAAATCACGGCCTGCAGGAAGTTGTAAAGGATGGCCAGGCGCTTTCATTCCTCGAAGGGATCTCTGAAAGCGTTGAAGGGGACGACTACTGCTACAACTGAAAGGGCTGTCCAGCCACTTCAATCACACCAACACCGCAGCGCAAACAAAAACAGCAAGCCCCGGAACAGGTGAAAACCAGAACCGGAGCTTGCTGTTTTGCTTTAGCCACGCAGCAGGAGCTGTACCTCAACCAGACTAATCCACGATACTCTGCAGATACGCCTCGGTAGTCTCGCGCCGCTCCTTCTCAATCGCCTGCGGATCGGTCTCCACAAACTTCTCATCCGGAGTAACCTTGAAGATCGGCTGCCCCTTGGACACGATAACGCCATCGCCCCCATCAATAAGGATCTTATCCACGGTACCGGAGAACGGCGCCGGAATCTTGTTGAACATCTTCATAACCTCAAGGATGAACAGCGGCTGGCCCTTGTCGAAGTGATCCCCTTCCTTGATGAACGGGGGCATTCCCGGAGCTTCCTGGGCGTAGTACATACCACCACCGGGGGTGACGATCTCATCCTCTTTGGTTGAGGGCGGCGGTACCAGCACCTTCTTCATCTGTGCCTGCAACTCTGTATCGTGCAGATATTCAGGGATGGTCACATCGAGATTCTCTTCAACCTTGAAGTCGAAGAAGTTGGTGTTCTCACCCACGAGATACAGCAGCCCCATCAGCTCATTGCCGGCCTCGAAGCCTGCGTGTGCCGCCTGGACCTCAACCCACTCTTCCGTGCTGAAATCTCCCTGGGGCTCATCCTTCTCCAACAGGGCATTGAGAACCTCGAAGTCCTCCACGCTTACGGAAAAATGATCCCGCAGCTTGGCATAGAATGAAACCGCCTTCTGCAGCTGCTCGTTATCGTGCGACCAGATCACTTCCGAAGCCGGAGCATCAGGGCGCATGGTCATGTTGAGGTATTCGTAGGTCTCAGCGATAACTACCTGCGGATTACGCAGCCACTTCAGCTTGCCGTCGTCCATACGGAAGTTGCGCTGATTCAGGCTTAACCAGCCGGAAAGCAGATGCGGGTCTTTGAGGATGATCTGCAGGGGACGGGTAAGCAGTGTCCCCTTGCGATCCAGGATATCCGCAATAGCTTTTTTGGCCTCCGGATCATCGGCATACTCAGATACGTATTTCTTTTTAAGCGACAGGAATGCCACCACCGGATCAATCTTCGCAGCTTCCTGCTTCAGACATCCCATCAGGGTAAGATAGGGTACAACAAAACGGGTGGTGGGTTTAGCCATGACATTATTGCCGATAAACCAGCTCACCAGACCATAGTGGAACTCGAGATTAGTGGCGAGATCTGAACCGTACAGGGTGGTGCGCCGCAGTACTTCAGCCAGATGATTATAGCTCTCCAGACGATCATCCGCCTTGGTGAGAAGCAGAGCGATATTGGAATCGTATGCGCCCGCAACGGTGTAAAGCATGAACTGGCCGGTATCGGGATTGTGGGTACAGATCCCCTGATCGTCGCGAATTTCCCCTTCGATGGGATCGGACCAGTAGCGGATAATCCCACCGGCAGAAGGCGACAGGGAACAGTCGGTTGCGTTGAGACGCGCCTCAACCCCGGCGCCGAAACGGGTTACACGCTCGGGACGCGGGAGACGATCCTTGTGCATGGCGAGGAGCGCCATAGCTTCTACGAGGGATTCTACGATAAAGAAGTCGTTTTTATCCTCGGGGTTGGTAAACTTCAGGCTGTAGACCAGCTCGGTCACACGGTGCTCCACCTGGATACGGGTGTTCACCTCCATGAAGTAGTGACGCTGACGATCGACGATACACTCGAAGGTGGAAGCCGAATCGAGACCTACCGCCTGCCCGAAGCGCTCGGACTCATCTTCCATGCGCTTGAGGATTTCAAGATCTTTTTCGAGGGCCTTCGCTGCTACTTCATTACCGGCAGCGCGCGCTTTTTTTGCTTCTTTTGCGAGGCTTTCCTGGGTTACGGACACCTCCAGGAGTTTCTGCTCATGCATCTGCAGAGAGCAGTCACGTCCACCGCCTTGGCGATGTCGGCCTCTGTGGGCTCATCCTTAGCGAGCAGGGAAGCACCGAGAATTCGCTGCCCTTTACCCCCGCCACCGCCGATGGCTTTGAGGCGGACACGTGCGCCGGGGTAGTCGCGGAACATGGCAGCACACTCGGCCTCCACCTGCTTGCCGAGTTCTTCAATGGAAAACAGGTCAATCCCCTTGCGATAGGATGCGGCGAGAATATGATTCGCCAGATCCTCCAGAGAGAGGCTGCTATCGTTGAGAACAGCGTCGTCACACTTCAGGTCTTCCGACTTTACCAGCGCCACGAGGCTCTCGGGGCTCGGGTATTTACTCATCAGGGTCCGCGTAGTGACATTGTCGATACCCGGAGTAACCGAGACCCCAACCTCCAGCGCTGTTCGCTTCGCCTCGTCCTTCTTGCCCGCGCCGCGTTGAGTCCCGCTGCAGGGGCCGATGAAGTTCAGACCCGCATCCTCGATGGCGGAGACAAACTCGTCATCCTCGGCCATAAAACCGTAGCCGGCAAAGATGGAATCATAGCCGTTATCCAAGGCCGTCTGGATTATCTGGCCGATACGCTCCACACGCTCCTCTTTGCTCGCGCCGCTGTAGTCGGGGACGCGATGCACCTTGCTGTTGTCGGTCAGGGTGCGAAGCTCCGGGGAGAGAGCATTGGGGTAGACGATGGAATCCTTCTCCGACAGAAGGATTCCGTAGTGACTGATCCCCATCTCTTCAAACACGTCAATGGCTTCCTTACGGATCGGGCCACGACATACGATGAGGGGTTTAAGTTCTTCACACGAAAATGAACGCACCCACGCCGAGTCCGACTTGCTCAGGCGACGGTCGCGGTGAATGAGTGGATTGTTGGTGTAGGGGTCGTTATTCTGCTGTGTATTCTGTGCCATGGGCTTCATCTCCAGTTCCATGGGTTGTCAAAACGGGCGTTAAAGTTCTATGTTGACGCTTGTGGCGCTTAATGGAACTCGCGCTGAACCGATTGCCATGCGGATGGCTCGTAGTGGCGCAGAAAGAAGTTCATATTACGCCCGAGCACGTGACGCAGATCCGTAGGCATGGCCAGAGACGAAATAGAACCGAGAGACAGACCTTCCTTCGGATTCATGAGTTCCTTCTCGTAGCGGGTATTGAGCTTGACCTCTTCCTGTTGCAGCCAGGCAGCCGCTTCTGCTTCAGCCTCGCGCTTCGCTTCGGCACGTTCTAGCCCGGCAGCTACACGTTTTTCAATCCCCTGCTGGATCATGCCGGGAACCGCAGCACGCAGCTTGCGCAGTTCATCCTTATACACAAATTCCTTCCCGGCAGGCCCCATAACCGCAAGACGCGTGGTGGGAAGGGCGAGAACCAGATCCGCACCCGTGGGGTAATTGTTGTAGGATGCATATGCACCGCCGTAGGCGTTACGCAGAATCAGGAGAATACGCGGGGTGCGCACATCCACAATGGAATCGAGCATGGAACGCCCCGCCTGTACGATACCGCGTGCTTCCTGCTCGCGCCCGGGAAGAAACCCGGTAGTATCTTCCATGAAGATCAGCGGAATGTTGTAGATGTTACAGAAGCGCACAAAACGCGCAATCTTCACGGCTGAATCACAGTCGATCTGCCCGGAAGAAACTGCAGAGTTATTCGCTACAAAGCCCACCACATTTCCATCCAGACGTCCGAACGCGGTGATCGCTTCGCGCGCTCTGCTGGGCTGAATTTCAAAGTAATCCCCGTGGTCACATATGCTGTGATTGTTATCCGGCAGATAGCCGAGCAATTGAACTGCAGTGCGCAGCGCCGAGGTCTCATCTTCCACGGTCAGATCCGCAACCCCGGAGTTGCCATGGACCTTGGGGCCGCCCAGGTCTTCAGGAGAGATATCCTCCCCCAGGACCGACTTTACCACGCCCGGCCCGGTGAGACCGAAGAAGGTATCCTCGGGCTGGATTACAAAGCTGCCCTGACGCGGAAGATAGGAACCACCGCCAGCATTAAAGCCGAACATGCACATGATACTCGGTACCACACCACTGATCTTACGCAGAGAGGTGAACGCCTCGGCGTAACCATCCAGACCGCCAACACCGGCGGGTACAAAGGCGCCGGCACTATCGTTCATGCCAATGACGGGAATACCTTTCTCCCCGGCCATATTAAAGAGTTTCGCCAACTTACTCCCGTTGGTAGCATCGATGGAACCGGCACGTACGGTAAAGTCATGCCCGTAGAATGCTACATCGCGCCCATTGATATTCAGAATTCCCGTCACCAGGGAAGCGCCATCGAGATTACGCCCCCAGTTCTGGAAATGGATATTGGGCTCATTCTCGGTCAGAACCTTGATCCGCTCCCATACGGTCATGCGCTGTTTGAAATGCTGCTTTTCAATCTGCCCCACCGGCACAGACTTGATAGGGCGCTCCATCAGATCGTGCCCTTCTTTCATCGCCTCTTCGTAGGGGCCCTTCTGTCCGGGAACTTCACCGGGGATGGTAAACTCCACGTTTTCGGGTGGATCCAGGGGATTCTCCAGAGAGGGTTTCAGCACTTTTTTTGCCATAATTCATCCATCCTTTGTTGATATAGATAACGCTTTCCGGCCGGCACCTCTGTTCAGGCTCTGGAGAGTATCCAACCGGGCTGTCGAAAAAGAATACAGATCTTGGTTTTATGTTGCGTTCAGATATGTGCGTATACGTCGGAAGTTCCGTCGGAAGTTCTATGTTGCGAGCAGAATCGAACGATAACCAGCCAGGCGGATACCCCTGACTCATTACATGTGCCTGAGAACTCAGCGGGTTACTATTGCCAGCACCTGCACTTCGTTGCCATCGTAGGAAAGAAGGCGGTGTTTCATGGAAGAATCAAAGTAGATCGCATCCCCGGCTTCAAGTTTGATACGTTCATCGTCCAGGAGAACCTCTGCAGTTCCCTTCATCACCAGGAGGAATTCTTCTCCATCGTGGTTGTACATGGTTTCATCGGTGCTGCGTTCCCCCACGGTGACTACGAAGGGTTCCATCTTTTTATTCAGCTTGTGTACCGAGAGTGCTTCATAGGTATAGCCGTGCCCTTTGCCCGCTTTGGAGATAACCCGGCTCACTACACGCCGGTCGGGCACACGTACCACCTCAAAACGCCGCGGGTCTTCCTCCTCTTCGAAGAAGTGGCTGATCTTCACTTCGAAGAAGCGCGCTATCTTGGACAGGGTCGCAATGGGCGGCGATACGTTATTGTTCTCAATCTGCGAGATAAGCGCCGGAGAGAATCCGGTCTCATTCGCTACCGCCTGCAGAGTCAACTGTCGCGCCTTGCGCAGTTCCTTGATTTTTTCGCCTATGTTATATTCCAATGTAACCTCAAAAATAAAAAACGGTTTTATTTTTACTCGCACGATATAAAACATGCGCCCATAAATGTCAACGCCTAATGTTTACCAGCATTAAAAAGGTTTACTGCCAGTAAAGCAAAACCGGAGTCTGCGCGCCTCAGCGCCGTGTTAATCAGGGCGCCAGGACACATCCAACGGAGCGCAGAGCATAGTCAGCAGACGACAGATGCCGCATATTCTGCCGACACCAATATAAACACTTATTATACAATTCACCCTTTAAAGCAGATACTTGAACAACACCCGTACTGGAAAAACTATGGTGTAAATGCTGCCCAGCGACGCTTCAGCTCTGGTTTGAGGGGCTGGTGTGGCATTCAATCCACTTGACAGGGTGTTGCAGAGGTTGGTAATTTTGAGCTCGCTAAATTTTTTTAGCAATTTTAAAAAAGCATTTTATTGGGCAGAAACCCGTTTACATAAGGGTGTAAACTCTTTTATAAAAGCGGCGACGCCCCTAACACAAAATTCTGAAAACTGAGCCTGGAGCAATAGCGGATGAACCATACACAATCTGAAGCACAAATTCCAGCCCCGGGAAAAGTGCATATATACACCGGGCACGGCAAAGGGAAAACCACTGCGGCCCTGGGGCTTGCATTCCGCGCTGCAGGGCATGGATTCAGGGTGCATATCCTCCATTTCATGAAAAATGACCCCGCATATGGAGAGATGCGCAGTGCCGCCCGTATGGGGGAGAACTGGCACGTAGAGCAGTGGGGACGATCCTGTTTTGTAAATAAGAACAATCCTGCCGCGGAGGATATCAGCCTCGCACAGCAGGGGCTGGAGCGTGCCCGCACCCTCGCAACAGGTGGAGAGGTGGATCTGCTGATCCTGGATGAGGTGATCAACGCGCTCGATTTCAATCTGGTTAAACCTGATGAGGTCCTGTCCCTGCTTGAGGAACGTGCTCCCGACACCGAAATAATTCTCACCGGACGCAACGCAACGCCTCAACTTATTGATGCGGCAGATCTGGTTACCGAGATGCGCCCGATAAAACACTACTATGACACAGGCACGCCGGCACGCGTCGGCATAGAGTCCTGATCTCCATCCACTCAGCTGCAGCTTCGACTCAGCGACCACTGAAAGGATATATTATGGCAGAAAAACCCACAATGGCCGCCTGGGAAGCCAAGGCCAAGCAGGAGAAAAAGACGGACGACCTGTCCAATTTTAAATGGGATACCCCGGAAGGGATTACGGTAAAGCCGCTCTACACCGAAGCGGATACCGCGAATCTGGAGCACCTTGGCACCCTCCCCGGACTTTCGCCGTTTCTGCGCGGCCCCGTCGCAACCATGTACGCCGGGCGCCCCTGGACCGTGCGTCAATATGCCGGTTTCTCCACCGCAGAGGAGTCCAATGCCTTCTACAAGCGCAACCTCGCTGCCGGGCAGCAGGGCCTCTCCGTCGCCTTCGACCTCGCCACCCATCGCGGCTACGATTCGGATCATCCGCGCGTTGTGGGTGATGTGGGCAAGGCCGGGGTCGCCATCGACTCGGTTGAGGATATGAAGATCCTCTTTGACGCAATCCCGCTGGATAAGGTGTCGGTGTCCATGACCATGAACGGTGCAGTACTTCCCATCATGGCCAACTACATTGTCGCTGCGGAGGAGCAGGGGGTAAAACAGGAGCAACTTGCGGGTACGATCCAGAACGATATCCTCAAGGAATTCATGGTGCGCAACACCTACATCTATCCGCCTGAACCTTCGATGCGTATCGTCTCCGATATTATCGAGTATACCAGCCAGTATATGCCCCGCTTCAACTCCATTTCCATCTCGGGGTATCATATCCAGGAGGCGGGTGCGA
Organism: Geobacteraceae bacterium; assembly: GCA_020201305.1. GTDB lineage: Bacteria > Desulfobacterota > Desulfuromonadia > Desulfuromonadales > Desulfuromonadaceae > JAIVHC01. The sequence goes on along the minus strand of JAIVHC010000008.1, from coordinate 7,852 downwards.
ATAACGCCCAGGAGCTCGCCTTCACCCTCGCCGACGGGCTTGAGTACGTCAAAGCGGCCCTCGCCAAAGGGCTCGATATCGACTCCTTTGCGCCGCGCCTGTCATTCTTCTTCGCCATCGGAATGAACTTCTTCATGGAGGCATCCAAGCTGCGCGCGGCACGATTTCTGTGGGCGGAACTCATGGATCAGTTCAATCCGCAGAATCCCAAGTCAAAGAGCCTGCGCACCCACTGTCAGACCTCGGGCTGGAGTCTCACCGAGCAGGACCCGTACAACAACGTGGTGCGCACCACCCTCGAAGCCCTTGCGGCAGTATTGGGCGGCACACAGTCCCTGCATACCAACGCGCTCGATGAGGCAATCGCTCTGCCCACGGATCACTCGGCGCGCATTGCGCGTAACACCCAGCTGATTATTCAGGAGGAAAGCGGCATTACCAACGTGGTCGACCCCCTCGCCGGTTCCTACTATGTGGAGTCGATGACGGCGGAGCTGATTGAAGAGGCGCGCAAACTCCTGCAGGAGATAGAGGATCTGGGCGGGATGACCGCCGCAATCGAATCAGGGATGCCGAAGCTGCGCATCGAGGAATCCGCCGCCAAGAAACAGGCCTCTATCGACAGCGGACGCGATGTGATTGTCGGGGTCAACAAATACCAGCTCAAGGATGAGGACGCCATCGATGCCCTCAGCATCGACAACACCGCAGTGCGCAACTCTCAGATCAAAGGCCTGCAGAAGGTGCGCTCCAATCGTGACGAGCAGGCATGCCAGACCGCGCTGGATGCAATAACTGCCGCGTGCAACGACGACAAGCAGAACCTCATGGGGCTGTGTGTGGAGGCGGCACGTCAACGCGCCACCGTTGGGGAGATCTCCGATGCCATGGAAAAGGTGTTCGGGCGCCACAAGGCGGAAATCAAACTTGTTTCAGGAGCCTATGCATCCGTGTGTGACCACGACGAAAACTTCACCGAACTTAAGCACAAGGTAGAGGCATTCAACACCGAAGAAGGACGACGCCCACGTATTCTCATCGCCAAGATGGGACAGGACGGGCACGACCGCGGTGCCAAAGTAGTTGCGAGTGCGTATGCGGATATCGGCTTTGATGTGGATGTCGGGCCACTGTTCCAGACCCCGGAAGAAGCCGCGAAGATGGCAGTGGAGAACGATGTCCACGCTGTAGGGGTTTCGAGCCTTGCAGCCGGACATATGACCCTGGTGCCGCAGCTGGCGGAAGAGCTGAGAAAGCTCGGCGGCGAGGACATTGTAATCGTATGCGGCGGGGTTATTCCGCGCCAGGACTACGATGCCCTCTACAACGCCGGTGCATCCTGCATCTTCGGCCCCGGCACCCCGATCGTAAAATCGGGGCTTGAAACTCTGGCAGCGATTGAGAATAAACGGAACGCGTAAAACCGTTGTAGGGGCACCCCCCCGTGGGTGCCCTGGTTACACGTTACAGCATGGCCACCGATGGAACGGGCAGGCACGGGGACCTGCCCCTACATAACGCATCCAATCTTGAATTCCCAGGATCCACTTATGCAGACCGACACTATCATCAGCGGCATTGAGGAGGGCACACTACGCGCCCTCGCGAAGGGGATCACCCTGATTGAAAGCCGTAAAACCGAGCACATGCAGCAGGCCACGCAGGTACTTGAAGCGCTATTGCCGCGCACCGGCAACTCTTTGCGTATCGGTATCTCCGGCGTCCCCGGCGTAGGCAAGAGCACCTTTATTGAAGCCTTTGGCCTCAGCCTGGTGCGCCAGGGTCACAAGGTCGCGGTACTCGCAGTGGATCCCTCTTCGCAGATCTCCGGCGGGAGCATCCTCGGAGACAAGACGCGCATGGAACAGCTTGCGCGCGAAGAGAGCGCCTTCATCCGTCCCTCCCCTGCGGGGGAAACCCTGGGTGGCGTAGCGCGTAAAACGCGCGAAACCATGCTCCTGTGTGAAGCAGCCGGTTACGATATCATCATTGTAGAGACCGTAGGGGTGGGTCAGTCCGAAATAGCCGTAGCTGCGATGGTAGATGTGTTTGTCCTGATGCAGCTCGCCGGTGCCGGGGATGAACTGCAGGGGATTAAAAAAGGGGTTATGGAGATTGCCGATACCATTGTGATCAATAAAGCAGATGGGAACAACAAACCTGCAGCGGAACTCGCGCGTCAGCAGTATCTCAACGCCCTCCACATCATGCGTCCTAAGAGTCCGAACTGGAGCGTACCGGTATTGACCTGCAGTGCCCTGAAGGATATCGGCATCGATACCATCTGGGAAACCCTGAAGGAATTCCGCTCCAGCATGCACACCAGCGGCGAATTTGAACAGAAACGCCGCCAACAGGCACGTGAATGGATGTGGACCTTGCTCCAGGATGATCTGAAGGAGCTCTTCATCCGCGACAAGAATGTGGCCCCCTCCTGCCCCAGGTCGAGGAGAGTGTCATCCAGGGGCGCACCACCCCCGGAGCCGCGAGCCGCCGCCTGCTGGAGCGCTTCCGGCGTCACTGAAACACTTGTAGTCTTTTCTTTAACATCCGCAACCAACCTTACCTTTCCCCTGCCCCCCTTCGTACCGCAGCCGCAGCGTTGGTGCCAGGAGGCGATAAAGATGGACCGCCTGTCTGAGCGTCAGCGAGTTCAGGTCCATCCGCCGGATGGCAACATAAGCGCAGGGAACCCGAAGGGCTATGGTGCAGGGGTGTCCTTCAGGTGGTGTGCAAACGCGCACGCCTATTGACTTTGCCTGCGTCAGTGCTTATCCTTACGCCGTTTACCCCCCTTCCATCTTTTTGCTTAGCCATCTTATGATTTTTTGCGAAAGCATCATCTTTGAGGAAACTGTGAATATTATACAAGATTCAAACGGTGCTCCCCTCAGACAGCCCTGCGGTCTGAGCCTGTGGCCCATCGAGATGCAACGGCCCGATTTCTGCATTGAGCCAGGGTACTACTACACCCAGTTGGAAGAGTGTGAAGGTGCCTTCCGCTTTATCGTTCTGTCCGACATCGGTGCCCTTCCCGCGCTGGTGCGGGACTGCAGCACCCTGGTATCTGACGAAAGTTTTTTTATCCTCGAATACTATCCGGATGAGCTTGAAGGGGAATACGATGACGGCCACATAGAGCCCACCGTATTTTACTCCCCTTACCTGCCCACGGCAGATATTCTGGAGATGCTCCAGCCCTACCTGAGCCGCCTCATCCACGATGGTTTTGTAGGTTTCGGACTTGCCAACAACCGCCTCGGAGCGGAGATCTTCTACTCCGAAGAGAAGGCCCTGACCTTTTTCACCGCCAACCATATCCGTACTATGGATATTCTCAATCGCTACGATCTGCATCACCGCGAGGAGATTCTGTTCCCGGCGGATTTCGCGCACAACCATCTGGCACTCTGCAGTGTCCCGGAGACAGATCTCCCACCTGAACTGCGCCACTTCGAGCGTACCGAACTCGACTACATCAACTACTGCGAAGAGCTGGTGGATATGTTCTTCATGACCGCCACCAGCGATACGGACAATTTTTTTCTTTCTGCTTCAGAGCAGGATCAGATTGCGGAGATCATGTTCAAGCAGCAGGAGATTGAATGGGATGAGGATGAAGAGTTTGTGAACCTCCTCCTCGACTGGAAAGACTTTGTCGAGCTTTGCAAGCAGGGGTTTGATGAGGGTTTGAGTGAATATCTTGAAGGGCTGAAAATTCGCGATTGCATCGCGAGCGTATGCGCACAGAGCAACAGCCAGCTGCGGCATAAGCTGTTGCAGTATATAGCCGAGGCGGATAAGACCTTCAGACACATGCTCACAGATACCCACAAATGCCCGTTTAAAACGCGCTGCACCAAGCATCCGCGCAACCTTAACTTCTGGCACTGGGGAATCCCGCGTGAGTACGGGGTGGAGATGCGTCGCGACCTGATCCGTATCGGCTGGTATCAGAACCGCTCATGATTTTACTTCTCAGTGCCGTAGCCCAGGAGAATACTCGCCTGCGTGCTGAATTACACCAGACGCAAACATATACCTGTGGGACCCTTGAGTACCATCGCGGCATCCTTGGGGCACATAACGTAGCAATAGCCACCACCGGAATCGGTACGGCCAACGCCGCCGGCAGTAGCGCCCTCCTTCTGCACCAGCTTAATCCCGCAGCCGTCATTGTGTGCGGTTGCGGCGGCGCTTACCACAGCAGCGCTCTCACGGTTGGCGATCTGGCCCTTGCAAGCGCGGAGATCTACGCGGATACTGGAGCCATCACCCCGGACGGATTTCTCTCCATGCAGGCCCTCAATCTACCCCTGTTAAAACGCGGGGACACCCTTTACTACAATAGATTCCCTGTCTGTACCGGATTAAATGCCCATGCCGCCCTGCACCTGAAAAGATTTGCCGCACACAGCGGAATTTCCTTTTGCGAGGGAAACTTTGTGAGCGTGGCCACCTGTAGCGGCACCGATACTCAAGCCGCTGCTGTGGAAGCCGCCACTGCAGGGATATGTGAAAACATGGAAGGCGCTGCCATAGCACAGATGTGCTGTATGTTTGACACCCCCTTTGTCGAAGTGCGCGCGATCTCCAACATGGTGGAGACGCGTAACATGGCATGCTGGGATCTTGCCGGCGCTATGCAGCGGGCGCAGGAGGCGCTGCTGTTCTGGCTGCGCCATGCCCCTGCGAAAATCTTTACCTCACAGGAGTTCTGATGTCACAGACCCTCAGCCTGGGATACTCACCCTGCCCCAACGATACCTTTATCTTTGCCGCCCTGATTCACCATCAGGTTCCCTGCGGGGGGTTGCGCTTTCAGGAGCGCCTTGAAGATGTGGAAACCCTGAATCGCCTCGCCCTCAACGCCACCCTCGATCTCACTAAAATCTCCTATCACGCTTTCGGACATGTACGCGAGCACTACACCCTCTTGCGTTCGGGCAGCGCCCTGGGACGCGGATGCGGACCGCTGGTGGTGGCGCCCACTCCCTGCAGCATGGGGGATCTGCGCGGCAAAACAGTGTTGATCCCCGGTGAGATGACCACGGCGAGCCTGCTGTTGCAATTGTGCGAGAGCGGTCTTAAAGACCTGCATACCCTCCCCTTTGATCAGATCATGCCCGCACTCCAGCGGGGTGAGGCGGCTGCCGGAGTGATCATCCACGAGTCGCGCTTCACCTTTGCGGATTACGCCCTGCATCAGGTAATCGATCTGGGGCAATGGTGGGAAGAGACCACCGGCCTTCCGATCCCCCTTGGGGGTATCCTCGCACGCCGCGATCTTGATCCGGAGGTGGTCGCAAGAGTCGAACACGGCATCCGTGCGAGTCTCGAATTTGCACGCGCCCACCCGGAGCAGGTTGCAGCCTATATCCGCGCCCATGCGCAGGAACTTTCCGATGCGGTCACCGCCAGACACATCGATCTCTACGTCAACGATTTCACCCTTGACCTCGGCCCCGAGGGGGAGCACGCAGTGCGTTACCTGCTGCAGAGAGCGGAAGAACACGGTATCATCCCTCCATGTGACAAACCTCTGTTTGCACTTTAGGCGCAAATACCATACATTAGGGCGTATTTTCAATCGGGCGCAATATCAACCAGCAGAACAGGAGATTTGTATAGCATGAAAAAAGATATTCTCGAAAAAGGCGCTATTATTCAGCGGGATAAAGAAACCTACGCCGTCGCGCCACACATCCCCGCCGGCATTACCAATCCGGATCAGCTGCGCAAGATTGCAAATGTGGCAGAGAAATTCAACGCCAAGGCTTTGAAACTCACGAGCGCGCAGCGCATTGCCATCGTAGGCCTCGAAGAGGAGCAGCTCGATCAGATCTGGGAGGAACTCGACGAACCTGCGGGTGCAGCCATCGGCATGTGTGTGCGCTCCGTGAAGGTGTGCCCCGGTACCACCTTCTGCAAACGCGGACAGCAGGATTCCGTCACCCTCGGCCTGGAGATGGACAAGCGCTACCACGGCAGGGAACTGCCCTGGAAATTCAAGATGGGGGTTTCCGGCTGCGCTAACGACTGTTCCGAGGTGTGTATCAAAGATCTCGGTCTCATCGGCACCCCCAAAGGCTGGAAGGTGATGGTTGGAGGTAACGGCGGTGCCGGTGCGCGCCTTTCCCATCTCCTCGCAGATCAGCTTGATGAAGAGCAGGCCCTGGCCCTGGCTGATTACATTGTGGGTTGGTTCGTCAGGAACAACCGCAAGGGACGCCTGGGCAAGTTTGTAAATGAAATGGGCTTCGACGCGTTCAAAGAAGAGATCATGGGTAGCTTTAACGCCTGAAGGCACCGTTTTTCATACAGATTCAAGCAAAAGGGCACGCCAACGGCGTGCCCTTTTGCTTTATGCCGCGTGGGTGTCCGGCAACACCAGACTGTAAATCTGCCATCCCGGCCCCGGCTCAAACAGATCGTCAACACTGAAAAGACGCAGGTTTTTACGTGTATCGGTGGCAAACAGAGCCACGGCGAAGTTGCCATGACTACGTTTCCAGTGGGCGTAGTTATAGGTCTCGGTTAACTTGGTAGAGTGTATTTCAGCACCGTGATCGAGCATATCCTTCAGGGTGGAGTAGGTGACATTATTCCCGAAGAGAATGGTGCCACGCGCCTGATTCAGGTTTTGGTTAGGCTTCTTATCCCGCGGGCTTTTATTCTGCACACGGAAGATATTTTCCACCCCCAGATCGACACGATAGTGCATGGCCGCGCCCATATTGAGTTCTTCATGCGGAGAAAGTGCGAGCATCCGCCCCAGCCCCACCATATCCAGATGTCGATCGGAGTGTTCCGAAATGGGGTTACCGAAGTAGGTTGGCAGTCCTTCCATGCGCGACTTTGAGGTATATTCCCAGCTTGAGTCCGCAAGCTTTACCCTGAAGCCGGCGTTCTTCAAGGCAAGTCCGATGGTGCGCGCCACCGGATTGGCACCCACGATCAGGCACCCGCGCGGTTCCGGTTCTGCGACGCCGAGCCACATCGCAATAGGGCGCGCCGTGGCACTCTGGATCAGAACGGTGCCGATAATCACCATGAACGTGAGAGGGACGATTTTACTCGCATCGGGAAATCCGCTCTGCTCCAGCTGCATGGCAAACAGGGCGGATACGGCTGCTGCCACAATGCCACGTGGGGCAATCCAGGCGAGGAGATGGCGTTCGGGCCAGGTAAGATTGGAACCGGCTGCCGATACCATGACACTTAGAGGCCGAGCAAGGAACTGAATCCCGAGGAGGATAAACACCGCCGGCCATCCGAGGGCGGTAAAATCGGCAAAATCGAGACGCGATGCCAGAATGATAAACAACAGGGAGATCAGAAGGATGCTCAGGCTTTCTTTAAAGTCGAGGATCTCCTCCATATCCACATTAGGCATGTTGGCAAGCCACATACCCATAACGGTTACGGTGACCAGACCCGATTCCGCCTGGATCAGGTTGGAAGCAGCAAAGGAGCCGAACACCAGGGCGAGGGCGGTGACATTGTGGAGATATTCGGGCAACAGATGATAGCGCAGCACGAGACCGAAGCCATAGCCGCCAAGAATCCCGATCACAAACCCAACCAGGACAATAAGGCCGAAGCTGAGGAGCGTGTGCCCGATAGCCTGCTGCCCCCCACCGGCGACGATAAATTCATACACCAGAACCGCGAGGGAGGCACCGATAGGATCGATGACGATTCCTTCCCAGCGCAGGATATTTGACACCGACTGGGTGGGACGCACGGTGCGCAGCATGGGGCCGATAACCGTGGGGCCGGTAACTACGGAAATAGCACCGAAGAGCAGACTCAACTCCCAACTCAGGCCGAGTATATAGCGCGTAAGCAG
>JAIVHC010000243.1 GCA_020201305.1 Geobacteraceae bacterium | reverse complement strand
ACGCAAGACCGCTACGCGGCTGGCGTTTTTTATTCTGCAGCAACCCGAACGTGACGTGTCCGAACTCGCACAGGCGCTGCGGGATGTGAAACACAATGTGCGCCTGTGCTCAAGTTGCTTTAATATAACCGAAACCGACCCGTGCCCGATCTGCCGTGCACCGGGACGCGATGCCGCCATGCTCTGCGTCGTGGAGCAGCCGCAGGATCTGCTCGCTATCGAACGGGGGCACGATTACCACGGGCGTTATCATGTGCTGCATGGAGTTCTTTCCCCCCTCGACGGGGTCGGCCCCGATGATCTGCGCATTCCGCAGTTGCTCCAGCGTCTGGAGCAGGGCGGGTTTGACGAGGTGCTTGTAGCCACCAATTTTTCTATGGAAGGGGAGGCAACAGCCCTGTATCTGAGTAAAATTCTTCACCCTAGAGGAATCAAAGTGACGCGCCTCGCACATGGAATCCCCATGGGGGGGGATCTCGAATATCTCGATGCGGCCACTTTGAGTGGTGCCATTGCGCGGCGCCAGCAGATGTAGAGTCCGGGTCCGCGTGTTCAGAGCCGCGCGTGTATATACTTCGGCAATATTTCACAACCATGCCTGATTATTTGAATGCGCAGGTGGGGTTTACGTATTAGATAGGGTGGTGAAGTCACCATCCGTTGTTTGAGTTCATTAAACACAGGAGGAACAATATGTCGCGTAAGATGGTAAACATCGACGGCAATACCGCCGCGGCCCATGTCGCGCATGCGACCAATGAGGTCGTGGCGATCTACCCCGCCGGAGAGAAAAACGTATGGGGGACCAGCCCCAAAGTAGTTGAAATGCAGTCAGAGGGTGGCGCTGCTGGTGCCGTCCACGGTGCTCTGCAGGCAGGTGCTCTTACCACCACCTTTACCGCGTCCCAGGGCCTGCTCCTGATGATCCCCAACATGTACAAGATCGCCGGGGAACTCACTCCCACGGTGTTCCATGTTTCGGCGCGTTCCATCTCTGCCCAGGCGCTGTCCATCTTCGGGGATCACTCCGACGTAATGTCCTGTCGTGCGTGTGGGTGGGCGATGCTGTGCTCCAATACCGTGCAGGAGGTTATGGATTTTGCCCTTCTCGCGCAATCATCCACCTTGCGCACCCGTATTCCGTTCCTGCACTACTTTGACGGCTTCCGCACCTCCCACGAAGTGCAGAAGGTTGAAGAGCTGAGCATGGAAGATATGAAATCCATGATCGACGATGAGCTGGTGCAGGCCCACAAGGCCAGATCCATGTCACCCGACCATCCGGTCCTGCGCGGAACAGCACAGAACCCCGATGTGTACTTCCAGGGACGTGAGACCGTAACCAGGTTCTACGAGTCGGTGCCTGACGTATTGCAGGAAGAGATGGACAAGCTCGCGAAACTCGTAGGGCGTCAGTACCATCTGGTCGATTATGTCGGTGCCGAGGATGCCGAAGATGTTATCGTGGTTATGGGTTCCGGTGCGGATACCGTGGAAGAACTGGTTGAGTACCAGGTTGCCCAGGGCAAGAAGGTTGGTCTCCTGAAGCTTCGCCTGTTCCTGCCATTCCCCATCAAGGCGTTTGCTGAAGCTATGCCGAAGACGGTCAAGAATATCGCGGTTCTCGACCGTACCAAGGAGCCAGGCTCTATCGGCGAGCCTCTGTATCAGGCAGTACGCACCGCCATTGGCGAGGCCATGGAAGCCAAAATCTACCCCGGGCAGGGTTATCCCCGTGTAGTTGGCGGGCGTTTCGGTCTCGGTTCATATGAATTCACCCCCGCCATGGTGCAGGCGGTGTTCGACAATCTTCAGGCTGATGAAGCGAAAAATCACTTTGTGGTCGGGATCAAGGACGATGTCACCGGCAACAGCCTCGATTTCGATCCGAGTTTCCGTGTACCCTCCGAAGGTTATGCGGCCATGTTCTACGGTCTGGGATCCGACGGTACCGTGGGGGCGAACAAAAACTCCATCAAGATCATCGGCGAAACCACAGATAACTACGTGCAGGCCTACTTTGTGTACGACTCCAAAAAGGCCGGCAGCATGACTACCAGTCATCTGCGTTTCGGGCAGAAGCCCATCAAGTCGCCGTACCTTATCGACAGCGCCGATTTCCTCGCGTGTCACAATTTCTCCTTCCTGGAGAAGTACAACATGCTCAAATCCCTCAAAAAGGGCGGCACCTTTCTCCTCAACAGCCCCTATGGCAAGGATGAGGTTTGGGACAATATCCCCCAAGAGGTGCAGCAGCATATTGTAGATAAAGAGCTGAAATTCTTTGTGATTGACGGGGTTCATCTGGGCGAAGAGATTGGCCTGGGTTCCAGGATCAACGTCATCATGCAGACCGCATTTTTCAAGATTTCGAATATCATCCCCCTCGATACCGCGATTGCGGAAATCAAGGATGCCATTGTTAAGTCCTACGGTAAGGCGGGTGAAAAAGTGGTCAACATGAACAAGGATGCTGTTGATCGCGCTCTGGAGCATATCCATGAAATTAAACCGGGTGCAGTGAATAGCAAACTGCGCATCCACGGTGCCATCGAGGGTGAAGCACCCGAGTTCGTCAAGAATACCACTGCAGCGATCATCGAAGCTAAAGGGCAGGATCTTCCCATTTCCGCGATGCCGTGTGATGGCACCTTCCCGCTCGGTACCGCCAAGTACGAAAAGCGCAATATTGCGGTCAACATCCCCGTATGGGAAGAGGATCTGTGTATCCAGTGCGGTATCTGCTCCTTTGTGTGCCCCCATGCTTCCATCCGCATGAAGGTCTACGCTCCCGAGAACCTCGACGGCGCCCCGGAAACCTTCAAATCTGTGGATGCGAAGGGCAAGGAATTTGCCGGCAAGAAATTCACCCTCCAGGTGGCTCCCGAAGACTGTACCGGTTGTGGCGCATGTGTGTATAACTGCCCTGCAAAGAGCAAGGAAGAAGAGGGCAAAAAGGCCATCAACATGACCTTCCAGGCGCCATTGCGTGAGCAGGAAGCGAAGAACTGGGATTTCTTCCTCGAACTGCCCGAAGTAGAGGAAGGCAGCGTGAAGCGCCATACCTTGAAAGGCAGTCAGTTCCTCACCCCGCTGTTTGAGTTCTCCGGCGCCTGTGCCGGCTGTGGTGAGACCCCGTTTGTGAAGCTGCTCTCGCAGCTCTTCGGCGACCGTGCCCTTATAGCCAACGCTACCGGGTGCTCGTCCATCTACGGCGGCAATCTGCCCACCACACCGTATACAACCCGCAAAGACGGTCGTGGTCCCACATGGAGTAACTCCCTGTTCGAGGACAATGCCGAGTTCGGTTACGGTATGCGCCTCTCGGTGGATAAGTTCAACGAATACGCCCTTGAGCTTCTCGACACCGCTTCAGAGCAACTGTGCAAAGCGGGCAGCGAATACGCTGATCTGATCAAAGAGATCCAAAGCGCCGATCAGAGTACGCAGCAGGGAATCGAAGAGCAGCGCACACGCGTTGAGACCCTCAAAAAAGGTCTGGAGCAGTGTCCCGATGACAGCTCCAAGCAACTCTTAAGCGTCGCAGACTACCTGGTTAAAAAATCCGTCTGGATGGTAGGTGGCGACGGCTGGGCCTACGATATCGGCTACGGCGGCCTCGATCATGTCCTCGCTTCCGGCGAGAACATCAACGCCCTCGTCCTCGATACCGAGGTGTACTCCAACACCGGGGGTCAGGCCTCCAAGGCAACGCCCCTGGGCGCGGTAGCACAGTTTGCCGCCGGGGGTAAGCGCCAGGGCAAGAAGGATCTGGGGATGATTAGTATGACCTACGGCAACATCTATGTAGCCAAGGTCTCCCTCGCGAATCCGGCCCAGTGCGTGAAGGCGTTCATTGAGGCGGAAGCCTACGATGGCCCGTCCCTGATCCTGGCGTACAGCCACTGTATCGCCCACGGTATCGACATGACCAGCGCTATTGAAGCATGTAAGAAAGCCGTTAACTCCGGGCACTGGCCTCTGTTCCGCTACGATCCGCGCCTGAGCGACCAGGGCAAGAACCCGCTTCAGCTCGACAGCAAGGATCCGAGTATCAGTTTCGAGGATTTTGCCTACAGCGAAAACCGCTTCCGTGTTCTCAAGAAGAACGAGCCGGAAGTAGCTGCGAAGCTGATGGAACAGGCAACC
>JAIVHC010000242.1 GCA_020201305.1 Geobacteraceae bacterium | reverse complement strand
AGAGAAGCCATATGCGTCGCTGCTGCATCACATACAGAGCGCGAATCCTCCAGCAGCTGTGCTGCATGCTCCGCCATGCGGGCTTGAGTTACTCCTACGAGGGGCGCCAGGCGGATATGGCGGAAAGCATGAGCGGGTTGATGCGCGGTTTAATGCTCGCCCTGATGCTGATCTACGTCCTGCTTGCGGTACCGTTTCGCAGTTATACACAGCCGTTTATCATTATGATTGCGATACCCTTCGGGATGATCGGCGCCACGGTCGGGCACATCCTCATGGGCTACAGTCTGAGCATCATGAGTATGTTCGGGGTGGTAGCCCTTTCAGGTGTGGTGGTGAATGATACCCTGGTCCTCATCGATTTTGCCAACCGGCGACGGCGTGAACATGGGGAGTCCCCCCACGATGCGATACTTGCAGCGGGGATCATGCGCTTTCGCCCTATCATGCTCACCACCCTCACCACCTTCTGCGGTCTTGGTCCTATGATCTTCGAGACCTCGCGCCAGGCGCGCTTCCTTATCCCCATGGCGATCTCCCTGGGGTTCGGGATTCTGTTCGCCACTGTGATCGCCTTGCTTCTGGTCCCGGTGCTGTATATGGTGGTGGAGGATCTGCACGATAAATTTCGCGCCCTGACTCCGGATTCGAGTGAGTAAGAAGGAGGATAATTATTCAGTCGGGGCTTATGGCACCCATTCCAAGGGACACGACTGTTTGCGATTGGGGCCATCCATGGCCGTTCGACTGTCGCCGTCCATGGCGACAGTCGGCCTTTCCATGGGTACCATAAGCCCCTACCTATAGTGGTAGTGAATAGTTACGCAGGAGGAACATATGCAGATAACCAAAGTGATAACGGCGTTTTTGCGTCATAAAGGCAAGGTGCTGTTGTTGCAGCGCAGTTCTGAAGTGGGAACCTATCAGGGGTGCTGGGCTGCGGTGAGCGGTCATCTCGAAGGAGACTCCCCGCTGGAACGGGCGTATGTGGAGATTGAGGAGGAAACCGGTCTCAACGCCGCGCAACTCTCTCTGGTAACTCACACTGATCCCCTCGAGATTATGGATCACGGCATCAAACGCCACTGGCGCATCTATCCGTTTCTGTTTGAGGTGGAGGATGAAACACCCCGGATTGTAACAGACTGGGAGCACCAGGACTGGCGCTGGGTGGAGGCGGCGGAGCTGAAGCGTTTTGCCACTGTCCCCAGGCTGGCAGAAACCCTGGAAGCGTGTCTGGAGCAGGAGCAGCATGGACGAAGGTGAATTTCACACAGAGTGTGAGCATCTGCGCGCGGATCGCAGTTATGGTGCCAGTGCCCTGGCGCGCCGGGCGCTGGAATTGTTGCAACGCAGTGCTGCGACGTTCAAAACGGGGGAAGCGCAGGTTTTTTGCACCACCATGGAGGAACGCTGTACCGCTTTAGCCCGGGTGCGCCCGAGTATGGCGGTAGTATCCACCCAGGTGGAGCGCTGGCGCGCAGAGCTGGAGCGCGTATGCGCTGAGTGTGACGCTGTTGCACAAATGAGCGCCCGCATGGCGGAGCATGCAGCACAGCTGCTGGAGGATTCGCGCTCTGTATGTGATGCAGCAGCGACGCATATGGCTTCTCTGGTTAAGCCAGAGCAGACCATCATCACCCTGAGCAGCAGCTCCACCCTCAATGCCACCTTTGCGCGCCTGCCTGAAAATGTCCGCTTCATTGTAGCCGAATCGCGTCCTCTCAACGAAGGGGTGGGGGTGGCGCAGCATCTGCTCGCGCGCGGCTTCGATGTTACCCTGATTACCGAGGCGCAGCTGGGTCTGTTTGTGCCCCGCGCGGATCTCGCCCTTATCGGTGCGGATACGGTGCTCGCAGATGGCAGCGTGGTGAACAAAGCGGGGAGTTATCTTCTTGCCCTTGCTGCAAACGCTGCTGGAATACCCCTCTACTCCTGCCATGAGAGCTTCAAGGAATGCCCTCTGGAGCGCGCGGACTTTGAGATTGAAGCCATGGATGTCGCGGAGCTGGGGCACGCAGAAATCCCCGCAGCGGCGCAGCGAAACCTCTATTTCGACTGTACCCCGCCGCACCTTATTCACGCCCGCGTGACGGAACATGGGGTGGTTTAGGGGCAGCCCCCCGTGCCTGCCCTTGCAATCGGTGGCACTACTGCGATGTTGGAACAGGGCAACCACAGGGGGACTGCCCCTACGGCCGCAAATAACCAATGGTGGAAATGGTGAAAGTAACCGCGTCAAATTACCGTAGGGGCGAAAAATTTTTCGCCCCTACCTATCCAATGCACCTCCGGTGAATTAACCGCTACCTATACGCAAACTGGCCCACGCAACGGTCCGTCTACCCCTTAACCGGAATCAACCCCGGATGATTCCCGGTCAGGCTTTTCCCACCCTGAGGCGTGACCAGGAACGTATTTTCTGTACCTACCATGCCGATACCCGCGAGACCCTTCTTGGGCTCGATCGCGATCACCATGTTCTCCTGCAGAGGTTCATCAAACCCTTTCGCAATCACGGGCCACTCATCCACGTGCAGGCCGATGCCGTGCCCGAGGAAGTTAGCCTGGCGCTCACCAAAGCCCATAAAGTTCTGCATAAACTCTGGTTCAAGCTGTTCGGTTATCGTGGCAAATATTTCCGCCGGTACCGCCCCCGGTTTGAGCATCGCGGCGGTCTCGTTCTGAATCTCCACACAGCGCTGGTGGATCTCCACCGCTTCCTGCGGGAGTTCGCCATCGAACACATAGGTCATGGTCTTGTCGGTGTTGTGACCCTCCACGCCGCAGCATACATCCACAAATACCAGGTCGCCTTTATGCAGCAGACGTTCGCGGCTACCGAGGAGGGGGACAGCGGGGCTCATGCCGTAGTTGCCGCCGGGGCCGTCAAAGTAGGTGGGATAGATGGAGCTCTCACCAAAGCACAGATGCCCGATGAGCATTTCGGTGTCATACATCCCGAAGCGCGCAATGCCGTGGTGTCCTTCGGCCACCATCACCGGATAGAGCTCACTTGCAAATTGTGCTTCACTGATCCCCTCTTTGAGGAGTTCAGGAATGCGCTGTTCCAGAATACGCTGGTGAATGACTCCGGCTTCGCGCATGCGCTGTAATTCATACGCAGATTTTACCGCGCGCACGGCAGAGATGGTCATATCAGCGGGTTTGGGAGTGGTGCACTGGAAGTGTTTGTTGAAACGCTGGAACGCCGAGAGGGGCAGGCGCTCACCTTCTACGTGAATAACCCGGGGCAGGGCATCAAAGGTGGCAGCAGCGTCGCGAAAGCTCCCCATCTGACGGATATCGGGAAACTCTGACTCGTCCTGCGCCCGCTGTATGTTGCGCCGCACCCAGTAGCTTGCCTCCCC
>JAIVHC010000241.1 GCA_020201305.1 Geobacteraceae bacterium | reverse complement strand
GTGGGAGGGGATGGCACCCTCAAAATCGCACTGCATCTGCAACAACTGGGGATGAATGTGGTGGGTGTACCTAAAACCATCGATAACGACCTGCGTGCCACGGATGTGACCTTTGGCTACAATACCGCTGTGGGAGTGGTAACCGAGGCTCTGGATCGTCTGCACACCACTGCGGAGAGTCACCAGCGTGTAATGGTGGTTGAAGTGATGGGGCGCGACGCCGGCTGGATTGCCCTTGAATCCGGGATTGCGGGGGGCGCTGATGTCATCCTTCTCCCGGAAATACCTTTTGATATCAACAAAGTGTGCGCCTCAATCCGGGACCGACGCAGCTCGGGGCGCAAATTCTCCATTGTGGTTGTGTCTGAAGGCGCATTCCCTAAAGACGGTGGCCAGGTAGTCCAGGCTGAAGCTGGAACCACCCCTACCGGAGTAAAGCGCCTGGGGGGGGTAGGGCATACCGTTGCAGAGCAGCTCAACAACTGCCTGGAGATGGAGGTCCGCACTGTGGTGCTGGGTCATCTGCAGCGCGGTGGTACTCCCTCCCACTTCGATCGTATCCTCGGCAGCAGATTCGGGGTCAAAGCTGTCGACCTGATTGCGGAAGGCACATTCGGACATATGGTGTCCCTTCGAGGGCGAGAGGTTGTATCGGTGCCCATTGAAGCGGCTGTGGGGCAGTTGAATCTGGTTGATCCCGATGGGGAGATGGTAAAGTCCGCAGAAAAACTCGGAATTATGCTGGGTCGATAACAGGATTTTCTTCCCCTTTTACAACAACAGTTGCGCTGCTCAGCTCAGTACGCTCGCAGGTGGGGAATTTATCACACTCCTCACAGGGTACCGGTTCCAGGTGGATGGTGACATCCGCCCGGGGCAGGACCTTTAGGATACTTTCTTCAATACGGCGTGCAGTTGTATGAGCCTGCTCTATGGTTTCGAGTCTGCATACACGCAGATGCAGATCCACCATACGCTTGTTGCCTACAGTACGCGTGCGCAGGCGATGGTAATCATTAAATTGCCCAGAAAACATCTCGATGCTGTTGGTGATTTCGCGAACCTCATCCTCCGGTAGACTGCTCTCCAGAAATTCGTTCAGACTGCGGCGCAACAGTTTGGCTGCCTGTGTGATGATATATGCCCCAATTACCATGGAAAGCAGCGGATCCATCCACGTCCAGTTGAATAACTTTGCCGCAGCTAGGCCTCCAAACAATCCCAGATTGCTGTATACATCGGTTGCATAATGCAGGGCATCGGCGCGTAGCGCACTGGAATCAAATTCGGTTCCCACCCCCTTGAGATGTCTGCTGATAAACCACGCCACTACAGCACTTGAAAATATCGATGATAGAGTCCACCCCGGAAGAGAGCAAAGCCAAAGATCCGGTCATTATTCCGGTAGCAAGCTTTACCCCCGCAAGGAGAAGTGAAACCAGGATAGCTACGCGGGTGGCGCGCAAGGGTGCTTGACGGGTGTCCGGGCTGGATTCGATATGCTCAGGCATGTTCTTAGGCTCTACATTTAAATAGTTTTAAGATCTTGAGTGCGGCAGGGGGCAATCCGCGCGCCACTGAAAATAGCCATCACCCTTTATAGCCCAGAACGCATCTAGGCGGTGTTTAAACCATTCGATGTCCGCACAATCCTGCTGTATTTGCGCTGCGAGCTGCGCATCTACTTCGTGGCGTCGGGAAAGAAATGCGTAGAATGCTGCCACTCCCTGCAGCACCGGTTGAAGCTCTTCTACGCTGGGCTCAAGGTTGTTGACAATATACCAGTGCCCGGCAAATTGTTTGACACAGTCTCTATGGGGTGTGAATATACTGCATCGGCAAGCACTGATGATAAAATCCCGCAGAAAATAGTCTGCTCCCTGGGCCAGGCTCCCGGCTTCGATTGGATCGGTGTTCTGCTCAATTAAATGGGTGTGAAAATCACGCAGTATGCGGGTACATTCGCGATCCGCCTGCAGTTCTTCGTCTAAACTTAGAGGTGTTTGTTCTGATGCCATCGAATGATTATACTAAAGTGTGATGCTTTCGCAAAAAATCATAAGATGGCTAAGCAAAAAGCTCCAAATGCAAGGCGCGTGATTGTCTCTGTAGAGACGTTGCATGCAACGTCTTATGCGTACGTCGAAGCAGCGAGGCAATTACCACCATTCACATAATGGCGCAGCAGTTGGTGAGTTTTTGCGACGCCATCAAACTTCAAGGATATAGCAAGGAGATGATTGAGTGAAGATTAAATGTCCGGTTTGTGATAAATATGCCGATTGGAGCGATAACCCGTCGCGCCCGTTCTGCAGCCAACGCTGTCGCAATGTAGATTTAGGAAATTGGTTCGACGAGGATTATCGCGTTGCCGGTGAATATGTTCCCGATCCGGAACAGAACCAGCCAGAGCAAAACTCTCATTAACCCTGGAAACTGAGGATAATTACTGTGTATCGTCTTAAAATATTTACCCATTTTGCTGCAGCGCATAACCTGATTAACTACCAGGGAGATTGCGAAAATCTGCATGGACATAACTGGAAGGTTGAAGTAGTAGTAGCGACGGAAAATCTGGACAAATCAGGTCTCGGCCTCGACTTCAAGATTCTTAAGTCTAGAACTAATGAGCTTCTCGATACGCTGGATCACAAATATCTCAATGATCTGGAGCCATTCAGGGAAAAAAGTCCGTCATCAGAAAATATTGCGCGCTATCTGTTTGAAGAGCTGTGTAACAGCTTTGCTGACGATGAGGTTGTGGTTGATTCGGTAAACGTGTGGGAATCGGACAATGCCTGTGCCAGTTACTCACGCACCTGAAGTACAAACCACAGCGCCACTTATCGAGGTGTTCTCCTCCATCCAGGGGGAGGGCTCTCTTTTGGGCCGCCGTCAGGTGTTTGTGCGCTTTTCCGGATGCAACCTGCAGTGTAGCTATTGCGATACACCGTATGCTCCGCGCCAGGAGTGCCGCGTGGAAAAGGTACCCGGTAGTGGTACCTTCACCACCTGGGATAACCCGGTGAAACTCGCCACATTGGTAGCTTATGTGCGCTCTCTGATGGATGAGCGCAGTTCGTGCCAGGATTCGCATCACTCTTTTGCTATCACCGGGGGTGAACCACTGCTGCATGCAGAGTTGTTGAAACAGTGGTTTCCCTGCCTGCAAAGGCTCCTGCCGATCCAGCTTGAAACCAATGGTACTCTCCCGGACGCGCTGCGTCAGGTGTTGCCCTGGCTCGATTGGGTGGTAATGGATATCAAGCTTGAGTCTCAGACCGGGGAAGCTACACCGTGGGAAGCACATCGGGCTTTTCTGCGCCTGGCTCTGCAGGCCCAGTGTTGCGTAAAACTGGTGGTGGGGGATTCAACTCCCGACTCAGAACTCCATACTGCTGCAGAGCTTCTTGTAAACACCGCTCCTCCTTACAGTTCCAACCTTGATGTGGTACTGCAACCGCGCACGGTTAACGGAAGTTGCAGTATCTCCGGGAGTAAGTTGCTGCGCCAGCAGGATATCCTTAGCGGATATGGTCTCGATGTGCGTGTGATCCCCCAGACCCACTGTTTTATGCAGTTGCTTTGATGGATGCATTCGGGAAAAGCATCACTTTGTGAGCGGATATTTTTCCCGAATGCGCTGCAGGACACACTCGGGCACAAAGTCCTTTATGTCGCCACCAAGTGATCCCATCTCTTTTACCACCGATGAGCTCAGGTAGCCGTAGCGCACCGAAGTCATCATGAACATGGTTTCAATATTTTTTTCCACAGTGTGGTTAACCTGTGCGAGTTGGAACTCATACTCGAAGTCCGACACGGCACGCAAGCCACGAATAATGATATTGGAACCCTGATTTCTGACATAGTCTATCAGGAGTCCGTCAATCACATCCACGCGGATACGCGGATTATCCCCCAGCGATTCACGCAGCATTTCTATCCGTTCATCCACACTGAACATAGTTTTTTTCGCAGAATTACGCGCCACTCCGACAATGATATTGTCAAATACCTTCAAGCCACGGCATATGATATCAATATGTCCATTTGTTACTGGATCAAATGAGCCAGGGTACACAGCGATAGTATCCATTAAAAACACAACTCCTTTTTATGCTTCATCAGTACTGAATAAACAGATACGTGTGTCTCCGTAGGTACGCGTATCTATGCAGATATAGGGTCTGATATCGGTCTCAACGGGCGCATTTTTACTCTCTTCAGCACAGATGATTCCACCAGAGGCGAGTAGTTTCAGAGTACTGATGCGGGTAATTATTTCACGCAGCATGCCCTTATTGTATGGCGGGTCGATAAAGATTAATTCAAACACGGAGCCTTTAAAACGGGGCAGGGCAGAGCTGAATCCACTTTTTATGATTTCAGCTTGTTCTTCTACATTACATATCCGACAGTTGTGTGCGATTAGTTCTGTTGCCTGACGGCTGCTGTCGATGAAAACACTGCGCCCGGCCCCCCGGCTCAAAGCTTCAATCCCTAACGCACCGGTACCGGCACAGATGTCGAGGACCTGCACCCCTTCCAGATTTCCGATCTTACTCGTGAGAATGCTGAACAGCGCCTCGCGGACCCGATCACTGGTGGGACGTATTATGTTGCTTTTAAAGTTTCGCAGTTGCTTGCCACGTGCAGTGCCACTGATGATGCGCATTGATCTCTACCTGGCTTTGGGCAGGTCTATCAGTTCTTTATCTGAAGCACGGTATAGAAGGATGGTGCGCCCGAGAACCTGGGCTGTATCTGCACCTGCGCCCTGCGCCAGGGCATCCGCAACTTCGGCACGCGGGGTGATACAACCTTCCTGTAGTTTTACCTTGACCAGCTCGTGGGTATTCAGGGCCTCGTCAACCGAAGCGATAACTTTTTCGTTTACCTCTTCTTTCCCTACCCTAACGACCGGTTGCAGGTGGTGGCCGAGACTGCGCAGATAGCGGACTTGTTTGCCTGTAAGCATGTAAAAATATCCTCATAGTGTAAGATTATTTGCTCAATATAACGCATTGAGATGAATGCTTCCGGTTATACACCTTTGCGGGTGACGGTGGCAACAAGGCATATATTTTTCCGAACTTGTGCAACCCCGGTGAACCTGTGTAATATCCCAAGGGTACAATAAACACCATCCATGCCGCTACGCAATTGAAAGAGATCTATATGCACAAGGACCTGGCTTTCATATATAGCCGTTGTTTTGATACATATTCCTATGGCACCTTCCATCCCATGAAGGTGGAGCGCTATCGTCTTACCTACGATCTTATGCAGGCGTGTGGTCTTACGCAACATCCGAAGGCGGAGATGGTTGAGGCTGTTCCGGCTACCAGAGAAGAGTTGCTCAAATTTCACCGAAGTGACTATCTTGATATTCTGGAAC